>JAGUXU010000056.1 GCA_020061685.1 Candidatus Omnitrophota bacterium | reverse complement strand
TAACTTAAATTTTAATCTTCAAGTAAAAATTAACTGAAAGGAGGTGAAACAATGAAAAGAATAATGATACTCGTAGTAGCAGCCTTCATGGTTATGACCTTACCTTCCTTTGCGCATGCGGCAAACTTGTTATCTAACGCTGGTTTCGAAGACGGTCCTGAAGGCCAGTTTGTTGACGGCAGCACCACTCTCGTTCCAAGCTGGGAGATATGGGGCACATCCGGTTGGCATCACAGTGATTGGAACCATACCTCTGGTGGCAGCAAAGCCATAAGAACGTGGTGGGACAACGCCGGCTTATTTCAGGATTTCTCCGCTACTGCCGGGACAGAGTATGCCTTTGGCGGCTATGCTTATTCACCATCAAGTGATCCTGTTAACCTTTGGGACAGCCGTCTTAAGGTTGAGTGGTACGACAGCGGTGGCGCTAAAACCTCAGAAGATGAGGTAGGCCGTTTTGACGGCGCCACAGACCCGCTGAATACCTGGAAATACGTCTCCAATACCAAGACAGCGCCCATCGGAGCTGTAAGAGGTAGAGTTGTCATGAACCTTACTGACTGGCAAGACGGTGTGTCAGGTAGCGTTGGTTGGGATGATATGAGCGTTGAAGCTGTTATCCCGGAACCGACAAGCCTGCTTTTGTTAGGCTCTGGTTTAATTGGCTTGCTCGGTCTTAGCAGAAGGAAGTAAAACCTCACTAACCCGAGGAAGAGACGGGCAGGGATTGAGTTCCCTGCCCGTTTTTACTTATTTTATATCCTTGACTTAAAAGCCCCAAATTAGATATAATCATAAGCCCTGAGTTAATAAAGTAGCGTAATGGGCTTATAGCTCAGTTGGTTAGAGCGCTTCCTTGACATGGAAGAGGTCAGAGGTTCGAGTCCTCTT
The DNA here is from genome assembly GCA_020061685.1 of Candidatus Omnitrophota bacterium. Lineage (GTDB taxonomy): Bacteria > Omnitrophota > Gorgyraeia > Pluralincolimonadales > Pluralincolimonadaceae > JAGUXU01. The sequence continues at coordinate 2,715 of JAGUXU010000056.1, read as the reverse complement.
AGGCCCACCATTTGTCTAATTTTATGGAAATAGAAGCGTTACGACATTCGACATCACATATCATGGCCCAGGCGGTCAAGAGGCTTTATCCGGACATAAAGCTGGCTATCGGTCCGTCTATCGAAGACGGGTTCTATTATGATTTTGACTCCCCGCAGCCCTTTACCGAAGAAGACCTGCCGAAGATAGAAGCCGAGATGTCCAAGATAATAAAAGAGAACTATAAGTTCGAGAAATCAGCCCTAAAGAAAGACGAGGCCCTCAAGCTCTTCAAGAAGATGGGCGAGCCGTATAAGGTGGAGATGATAGAGGCCCTGCCGGATAATGAGGTCTCTATCTACAAAGACGGGGATTTCACGGATCTCTGCAAGGGGCCGCATATAGATTCGACAGGCGAGGTCAAGGCATTCAAGCTGCTCTCCATAGCAGGGGCATACTGGCACGGCGACGAGAAGAACAAGATGCTCCAGAGGATCTATGGGACCGCTTTTGAGACCAAGGCGGAACTGGACGCGCACCTTACCAAGCTGGAAGAAGCCAAGAAACGCGACCACAGGAAGCTCGGCAAGGAACTCGAGCTGTTTATGATAGAAGAAAAGGCGGGCGCCGGCCTTGTGATCTATCAGCCGAAAGGCGCTCTCCTGCGGACGATAATAGAGGATTGGGAGAAGAAAGAGCATTTAAGGCGCGGCTACCAGATAGTCATAGGGCCGCACATACTCAAATCCGATATCTGGGTAGAGTCGGGACATTACGGTTATTACAAAGAGAATATGTACATATTCCAGGTAGAAGGCCAGGAATATGCCATAAAGCCGATGAATTGCCCGGCGCATATGTTGATATACAGGTCGAAGACGAGGAGCTATAAGGACCTTCCGATAAGGTACTTCGAGCTCGGCTCGGTATATAGGAACGAGAAATCAGGCGTCCTGCACGGGCTATTGCGAGTCCGCGGATTTACACAGGATGATGCGCATATATTCTGCCTGAGGGAACAAGCAGTCGATGAGATAAAAGGCGTTATAGATTTCGTGGCGTATGCGCTGAAGGTATTCGGCTTTTCCGAATTTGAAGTGGAGCTATCCACGAAGCCGGATAAATATATCGGCTCTGATGAGGACTGGGAACACGCGACCAAGGCGCTCGAAGACGCCCTCAAATCAAAAGGCCTGGCCTATCAGATACACGAAAAAGAAGGGGCGTTCTACGGGCCGAAGATAGACATAAAATTAAAGGACGCGTTGGGCAGGGCGTGGCAATGCGCGACGATACAATGTGATTTCGCGCTTCCGCAGAGATTTAAGTTGACTTACGTGGGGCAGGACGGGAAAGAATATACGCCGATCATGCTGCACCGTGTCATCCTGGGGTCTATGGAGCGGTTCCTGGGCGCCCTGATAGAGCATTACGGCGGCGCGTTTCCGGTATGGCTTTCGCCCACGCAAGTTGTTATAATACCCATCGCGGATGAGCATAAAGAATATGCCGAGAAGGTCGCGGAGAGATTGCGCGAGAACGATATAAGGGTAGAGATAGACGGGAAGAACGCGAGGATGCAGCATAAGATAAGGGAAGCCGAAGTAGCCAAGGTGCCTTATATGCTTATCGTCGGCGGCAAAGAAGCACAGGCAGGCGCCGTCTCCGTCAGGGAGAGGAGCAAGGGCGACCTCGGGCAGATGAAACTGGATGAATTTATCGGTAAGATAACCAAGGAGGTGGTTCTATCCAATTCCAGGCAAAATCGATCAGGGTAAACGAGAGGATAAGGATAAGAGAAGTAATGGTCATCGGCGCGGACGGCGAGCAGCTGGGTGTAATGGCGCCGGAAGAGGGATTAAAGTTAGCGCAACAGGCGGGGCTGGACTTGGTCGAGGTGGCCCCGATGGCAAAGCCTCCGGTATGCAGGATAATGGACTTCTCGAAGTATAAATACGAACAGGAGAAGAAGGAGAAGGAGGCCAAGAAGAAGCAGCACGCGATCCACATCAAGGAGATAAGGCTTAAACCCAAGATCGGTGACCACGATTATCAGGTCAAATTAGGATTCGTCAAAAAATTTCTGGAGCGTGGGGATAAAGTCAAAGTCACGCTTATTTTCCGCGGGCGGGAGATGGCGCATATGGAACTCGGGACAAGGGTCCTGGACAGGTTAAAGACGGATATCGCCGACGTCGCGCAGATTGAAAAACCGCCGCTTAGAGAAGGGCGCGCGATAATAATGATAGTGGGCCCGAAATAGAAAAAAACGTAAAGGAGCATATTCATGCCGAAACAAAAGACACGCAGGTCCATAGCCAAGAGGTTCAGGATAACGAGAAAAGGAAAGGTATTAAGGCGCAAGGGATTCAAGAGCCACCTGTTGTCGCATAAATCGAAGAAGAGGAAAAGAAGCTTGCGCAAGGCGGCTTTGGTCAGCAAACCCGAGCGCGAGAAGATAATGAAATTGCTTCCTTACGCGTAAGGAAGTATTTTACAAACAAGCAGAGAGGAGAAATATAAATGCCAAAGGCGAAATATACGCCTGCCAAGAGACATCGCAGGAAGAAGGTTTTAAAGAAGGCGAAGGGCTATTTTTTAGGCCGTTCTAAGCAGTACAAGAAGGCGCAAGAGACCGTAAGAAGGGCGATGGTCTACGCCTACCGCGACAGGAAAGTGAGAAAACGTACGGCGCGCGCCTTGTGGGTTGTACGGATAAACGCCGCCTGCAGGCAG
>JAGUXU010000145.1 GCA_020061685.1 Candidatus Omnitrophota bacterium | reverse complement strand
GTCCAGATAAAGAACGTCGCCTGCCTTCCGGGCATCCAGAAGGCATCGATCGCCCTGGCCGATATCCATCCCGGATACGGTTTCGCGATAGGCGCGATCGGCGCTTTCGATGTCGAGACCGGGATAATAGCCGTAGGCGGAGTGGGCTATGATATAAACTGCGGGGTCAGGACCTTGAAGACCCAGCTTACGCGCGAGGATATCAAAGGGAAAGAAGAGACCCTGGCGAACGAATTATTCCGCACCGTGCCCGCCGGCGTGGGCTCCGAAGGAAAGATAAGGCTATCGCTCTCTCAGATAGACGAAGTGCTGGTAAGGGGCGCCAGGTTTGTCGTCGAGCGCGGCTACGGCTGGGAAGAAGACCTGACGTTCATGGAAGAGGAGGGCTGTGTGGCGGGCGCGGACCCGGCGGCGGTAAGCCGCGAGGCGAAGGAACGCGGATACAATCAGGTAGGGACCCTCGGCTCAGGCAACCATTATCTCGAGGTCCAATACGTCGATGAGGTATTCGACGAACAGGCGGCGAAGGTCTACGGATTATTTAAGGGCCAGATACTCATCTCGATACATTGCGGAAGCCGGGGGCTCGGCCACCAGATAGGGACCGATTACCTAAGGACGCTTGAGGCCGCATCCAGAAAATATAATATCCCTATCAGGGAAAGAGAGCTCGTATGCGCTCCGTTCAAGAGCGAGGAAGGGCAGAGGTATTTTAAGGCGATAAATTGCGGCATTAACGCCGCTTTCGCGAACAGGCAGGCGATCGCACATCTGACGAGGGAGGCATTCGGTTCGGCCCTGGGCGTCGACAAGAAGACCATCCGGACCCTTTACGAGATAGGGCACAACACCGCCAAATTAGAGAGACACAAAGTCAACGGCCGGGTGAAAGACCTGATCGTGCACAGGAAAGGCGCCACGCGGGCATTTGGTCCGGGAAGGCCGGAGGTCCCCGAGGCATACAGAAGCATCGGCCAGCCGGTATTGGTCGGCGGGACCATGGGCACCTGCTCTTATATTTTACACGGTACAGAAAAAGGGATGGAGGAGGTCTTCGGCACGGCTGTCCACGGCGCCGGACGCGTCTCATCCAGGGAAGAGGCAAAGAGAAGGTGGCGCGGAATGGACCTTGTAAAGCAGCTTAAAGAACAGGGTATAATCATAAAAGGGCATAGCCTGCCGGGTGTCGCCGAGGAGGCGCCCGGCGCTTATAAAGATGTCACACAGGTAGTAAATGTGGTCCATAATTCCGGTATCGCCGGGAAAGTGGCGATGACAAAACCCCTGATCTCAATCAAGGGATAAAAAAGGGCAAGCCCTGTTTATCAGCCATAACCCACTACCTAAGGGGGTTTTTGACGTCGAGAAACACTATATATTGTATTTTTTTCCTTGACAAGATACAAGCAGGGCTGTACACTTTTAGCAGAAAGGAGGAAGAATTTAATGGATGCCAAACTGCACAACGGCCTATCCGCCAATTCCATAAAGGTACTGGAGAAACGCTATCTGAGGAAAGATGCGGGCGGCCGCGCCATAGAGTCACCCGAACAGCTCTTCCGCAGGGTAGCCAACAACATCGCCTCGGCGGACTTGCTGTATGACCCGGATTTTAACATCAAGAAGTCAGAAGACGAGTTTTACGGAATCATATCTACTTTAGAATTTTTACCTAATTCGCCGACCCTCATGAACGCGGGCCGCGAGTTGCAGCAGTTATCCGCCTGTTTTGTCCTGCCGGTAGAGGATTCGATGGAATCCATTTTCGAGGCCATAAAGAATACCGCCCTCATACATCGCTCCGGAGGCGGCACGGGTTTTTCCTTTTCCAAGTTAAGGCCGAAGAACAGCATGGTAAAGACGACCGGCGGGATAGCGAGCGGTCCGGTCTCGTTCATGAAGGTATTCGATGCCGCGACACAGGCGGTAAAACAGGGGGGGACCCGGCGCGGCGCGAACATGGGGATATTGCGCATCGACCATCCGGATATCCTGGAATTTATAAAGTGCAAGGAATCCGACAAAGATATCACGAATTTCAATATCTCAGTCGCGTTAACCGAGGATTTTATGAGGAAGGTAGAGCGCGACGAGGAGTACGACCTTATAGAACCGCATACCAAGAAATCGGTGGGACGGCTCAAGGCGCGCGAGGTCTTCGATACGATACTGAAGATGGCATGGAAGAACGGCGAACCCGGCATCATATTTATAGACCGGATCAATAAGTCTAATCCCACGCCCGCTCTCGGCGCGATAGAATCGACCAATCCCTGCGGCGAACAGCCCTTATTACCTTACGAGAGCTGCAACTTAGGTTCGGTAAACCTCTCGAGGCTGGTCAGGCGGCAGGGGGATAAGTTTGAGATAAACTGGGAGAGGCTGCGCGATGTCACGCATCTGGCCGTCCATTTTCTCGATAACGTCATAGATATGAATAAATTTCCCCTTGTCCAGATAGAGAAGATGACGATGGCCAACAGGAAGATAGGCCTCGGCGTGATGGGTTTTGCCGAGATGCTTATCAAGCTCGGCGTTCCGTACAATTCCGAGGAAGCCATAGAGACGGCCGAGAAGGTGATGTCCTTTATCCTCGATGAGGCGAAGAAGAAATCCCAGGCGCTCTCTTTAAGGCGCGGGCCGTTCCCGAATTTCGCGAATTCTATTTATGCCGACGGGCCGGGCCTGAGGAACGCCACGCTTACGACGATAGCGCCGACCGGCACATTGTCGATAATAGCGGATACCACAAGCGGCATAGAGCCGCTCTTCGCCATATCGTATTACCGCGAGGTGATGGACAAGACCAAACTGGTCGAAGTGAATTCTGCCTTCGAGGAAACGGCCAAGGAAAAAGGGTTCTATTCCGAGAAATTGATGGAGAAGATAGCGGAAAAAGGCAGCCTCCACGATATCGAGGAGGTCCCGGAAGACGTAAAGAGGGTATTTGTCACGGCACATGACATAACTCCGATCTGGCACATAAGGATGCAGGCGGCGTTCCAGAAACATACCGATAACGCGGTCTCGAAGACGGTGAATTTCCCGAATACCGCGACTCCGGATGACGTACGAGAGGTCTACCTCCTGGCGTATAAGATGGAATGCAAGGGCGTCACCATCTACCGCGACGGAAGCCGCGAGGAGCAGGTCCTATATATCAACCACACAAAAGAAAAACCGGCCGAAGAGGATGCCAAGAGAGAAGAGAAGGCAAGGACTTCGCCCCGCCCGAGGCCGGAGGTGACCAGAGGCACCACTACGAAGATCCTCACCGGCTGCGGCAATCTCTATATAACTATAAATGAAGACGAGAACGGAAGGCCTTTCGAGATATTTACCCAAATGGGAAAGGCGGGCGGCTGCGCCGCAAGCCAGCTCGAAGCGATAGGAAGGCTGGTCTCGCTGGCTTTAAGATGCGGTCTTGATACCCATTCGATAATAGAGCAGTTGACAGGCATCCGTTGTCCTAATCCTTCATGGGAGAAGGGCGGAAGGATATTCTCCTGCGCCGACGCCATCGCTAAGGCGATAGAGAAGCGCCTCTTGAACAGGAAGGCGCAGGAAGAGACCGACCCTAAGGCCGAGGAGACCACACCCCAGAAGACGAAGGCGAAAGTGGGTAATGTCGTCGGTGTCTGTCCTGACTGCGGCGGGGCGCTGCAGCATGTCGAAGGCTGTATGATATGCAAGGCCTGCGGTTATTCCAAGTGCGGGTAAATGATTAAGTCCGACCTTTGGATCAAGAAGATGGCCCTCGAGGAAAAGATGATAGACCCGTTCGTCGATCATCAGGTCTCCGAGGGCCATATCAGTTACGGGTTATCAAGTTTCGGCTATGATATAAGGGTAGCCGACGAGTTCAAGGTATTCGCGGCCAAGGCCGGCGAATACATCGATCCCAAGGATTTTAACCCGAAATTATTTACGGATTTTAAAGGCAATATCTGCCTTATCCCGCCGGCTTCTTTCGTCCTTGCCCGCTCCTTCGAGTATTTCAGGATACCGCAGAAGGCGCTCGCGATCTGCATCGGCAAATCCACATATTGCCGCTGCGGCGTCATCGTAAATGTAAGTCCCCTTGAACCCACATGGGAGGGGTATCTTACGATGGAGATATCCAATACTTCCCACCTGCCGGTCAAGTTATACGCCAACGAGGGGATAGCGCAGCTTGTATTCTTCGAAGGCGAGGAAGCCCCTGAAGTAACCTACAAAGACAGGAAAGGCAAATATCAGAAGCAGCTGGGAATAGTCCTCCCTAAGATAAAATGAAATTGACCCTGCCGGTCTCAGATTTTAATCTTGAGCATACCTTGGAGTGCGGCCAGACATTCCGCTGGGAAAAGAAGGGCGGTCTCTATTACGGTGTGATCGGCGAAAGCCTCTTGAGGGTGGGACATGACGGCCGGCGCCTGATATGCGAATCCGATTCCCCGCTTGATAAAGAAGAGCTCGCCGAATACTTCGGTTTAAACGAGAACCTCCCCCGTATATTAAGAGAGATAGACGTGGATAAGCATATACATAAAGCGGTCTTAAGGTTCCGCGGCCTGCGGATATTAAACCAGGGGCATTGGGAGTGCCTGGCCTCTTTTATCCTTTCTTCTTATAATAATATCCCGCGCATAAAAAAGATGATAGGCAAACTGTCCGAGAATTTCGGAAAGAGGCTGACCTTAGGACAGGTAGGGGGCTATTCTTTCCCGGGAGCGGCAAAGGTCGCCGGGGCCAAGATGAGCGATCTAAGGAGATTAGGGTTCGGGTTCAGGGCCGGATACCTGAAAGATACGGCATCCGGGATCGTATCAGGAAGACTTGACTTAAACGGGCTTGAGGATTTAAACTATGAGGAAGCTAAGGGCGGCCTGATATCGCTTAAAGGTGTGGGTGAGAAGGTCGCCGACTGCGTACTGCTCTTTTCCTTTAAGAGGTATGAGGCGTTTCCGGTCGATGTATGGATAAAAAGAGGGATAGAGGACCTGTATTTTAAAGGAAGGACCGTCCCGCAGAAGAAGATCGCGGAATTCGCCCGTAGCCACTTCGGCCGTTATGCCGGATACGCGCAGGAATATTTATATCATTATTTAAGGTGCGGAAGATAATCCAAGGGAGGAGAAGATGTTACCGGAGTATAAGAGAAGGACAAATATCGGGGTAGGGCTCGGGGTCTTGGCGCAGCTCATAGGTTTTATCGCGAGCCAGTATGTGGATATAGGGACGATCCTTTGGCTTGCGGCTATATTGATCTACGGCGGCATGATCCTTTTTATATGGGGATTATGGTCTTACGCGATAGGCAAGGGTTACCGCGGCGTATGGGGATTATTGGGTCTTTTAAGCCTTATCGGCCTTGTGATCCTTTTTTTATTTCCCGACAAACACAGATCTCCCAAGGCAGCGTAAGCTATTCTTTCCTGCCGGATGCCTTCCGCAGTTCCCGCAGGAATTCATCTTCTATCCTGCATCCCAATACTTTAGCCTTATACAGATCTTCCCATGCGCTATCATATTCCCGCTTATAATAGTAAGATTTTGCGCGGCCATAGTAAGCCGCCGCGTATCTCGGATCTATCTGTATCGCTTTGTTGAAGTCAGATATCGATTGATCGTAGTCGCCTTTATAACGGTAGGCGAACCCGCGGGTGTAATAGGCCGCCGCACAGAGAGGGTCTATAGCTATCGCTTTATCGCAGGAAGAGACAGATTCATCATATTCACCGGCGGACAACGAACGGCATGCCTCATTAATAAAGTTAACCACATTTTTATTGCCGGCGGCGAAAGTAAGCGATGATAAGAGCATGATCATCGAAAATACCGGTATAAAACAATCAAGTCTGCGCGACCTCTTCATTATCTCCTCCTTGCGGTATGATTTTACATCGAATCCTGCCTGAAAGTCCAGCGAAAACCGAAAAAATGCTTGACAAAGTTTCAATTTATGTTAAACTTAAATCAAGAAATTATAGATAAAGTAAATATAAAACCGAAAGGAGGGGTAAGATGGGCCAGACAGGGCAGACGATAGTAACAGTAACAATGAGTGCTTGGAATGAGGTCTGGGCTAAGATGGCGATTTATCTACCTCAATTGATCGGCGCGATCATACTATTGATCATCGGTCTATTGATTGCGAAGGCGGTCGAGAAGGTAGCGGTCCAGATCCTAAAGCTTGCCCGCTTTGACGTCTTATCTGAGAAGGCCGGTATAGCAAGCATGCTTGCTAAAGGCGAGATCAAACAGACATTGTCCGAACTTCTCGGCGTAGTGATCTACTGGCTTTTGGTGTTGGTATCCGTGATCATAGCGCTAAATGCGGTAGGTCTTACGGCAGCGGGATTCTTGGATCAGGTTGCTGCGTATGCGGCTAAGGTTGTTCTTGCAATATTCGTATTGGTCTTAGGTCTGTTCTTTGCCGCATTGATCGGTTCCATAGTCAGGACCGCGGCATCCAATGCCGGGGTATCTACTGCCAAGAACTTAGGCCAGGTAACGCAGATCGTGATAATCGTGATCACGGTCTTGACTGTTCTACCTATGCTGGGCGTCACCACAACCGTAATAGACCTAGCGATATCTATTGCGCTGGCAGCGGCGGGATTGGGCTTGGCGCTTGCGTTCGGGCTGGGCTCAAAGGATGTCGCCGGAAGGATAGTATCAGAGTTTGTCGACAAGTGGAAGAAGAGATAACGGAGGAACGAGTAGTAAAAGTTGAATAGATCAAACTAGGATGATAAAGAAGGGACTTCGAATTGGCGAAGTCCCTTCTTTTTTTGTATCAAAAATTTAAAATTATGGCACATATTGTTAGAAAAGGAAAAAGGCGGCACAAGATAGTGGGGTTGACCTATGACGTCAAGCCCGACTACGTCTTCAGAAAAGGCGATCCCGAAGACGCCAACGCCGAGTTTGACCATCCCGATACGATAGATGTCATAAAAGACGCGATCGAATCCGGCGGCCATAAAGTCGTAAAGATAGGCAACATCCACAATCTCCTTAAGCGTTTAAAGAATCTGGATGTCGATATCGTCTTCAATATAGCGGAAGGCGTTTCCGGGCGTAACAGGGAATCTGAAGTGCCGATCATACTGGAGATGGCGGGGATCCCGTTTGTGGGCGCCGACGGACTGACGCAGGCCCTTACGCTGGATAAAGTGATGGCCAAGAAAGTGCTGATATCGGAAGGCATTCCGACGCCGGAATTTTTTGTGTTATCGGACGTAAATAGCCTTAACGGGACAAAACTGAGCTTCCCGATGATAGTAAAGCCCAGATACGAGGGCTCCAGCAAAGGGATAAGCGATAGGTCCATCGTGGCTAATGCCCGCAGGTTAAAGGAGCAGGCGCAATGGGTCATACGGACCTATAAACAACCGGCTTTGGTCGAAAAGTTCATAACAGGTTCCGAGTTTACCGTTCCGATAGTCGGCAACGGAGAACCCGAAGCCTTGCCTGTCGTCCAGATCAGGATAGACGGCAAACTTAATCTCGGCGACCTGTGTTATACATTTTCCAGGATAACTTCGAATACGCTGAATTACGTCTGTCCGGCGAGGATATCCAGGTCCCTGGAGAATAAGTTAAAAGAGATGGCCCTTAAAGTCTATAAGGCCGTTGATTGCCGGGATTTCGGCAGGATCGACATAAGAGTAGATAAGAACGGAAACCCCTTTGTCTTGGAGATAAATCCTCTTCCTTCGCTCTCGACCGAGGATGTGTTCATGATCGTCTCAAGAGAGATGAAGGTGTCTTACAACAAGACGGTGAACAGGATATTAGATTACGCTCTGGAAAGGTACGGTATAAGATAAAGATGAGATTAAAAGTCGCGCTTACATACAATTTGAAGAGAAAAATAGAAGACGCCGACCTGCCTGACGACTATTATTCGGAATTCGACAGCAAGGAGACGATAGAGGCGATAGCCAGCGGCCTGCGTTCAGGCGGAAACGAGGTCTTCCTGGTCGAGGCGGATAAGGGGCTGTTAAACTGGTTTCAGAATAATGACGTTGATATAGTCTTTAATATAGCCGAGGGCCTGCACGGAGAGTCAAGGGAATCACAGGTGCCGGCCATACTGGATTTCCTTAATATCCCCTATACCGGCTCCGGCATCCTGGCCTTAAGCGTCTCTTTAAATAAGGCATTGACCAAGAAGTTATTCGAACAGGCGGGAATTCCGACGCCGAATTATAGATTGATCAGGGAACCGGCCGCGATATCCGATTCCGGCCTGAAATATCCTTTAATAGTGAAACCGAACAGCGAAGGTTCGGGCAAGGGCATTACGATAACGAGCGTCGTGCGTGATAAAGAGGAATTGACCCGCGAGGTCGAACGGACTCATAGGATATATAAGCAGGAGATACTGGTGGAGGAGTTCATAGAGGGAAGGGAGCTGACCGTCGGTATATTGGGCAATGACCCGCCGGCCGTATTGCCGATCCTGGAGATAGATTTTTCAAATTGTAAGAGGTCCGGGGAATTTTTTTATACATGGAAAGTCAAGGAATACGAAAAGGAGGTCGAGGAGGATTTGGGGTTGAGCCCCTTATGGCATTGTCCGGCAAGGTT
>JAGUXU010000115.1 GCA_020061685.1 Candidatus Omnitrophota bacterium | reverse complement strand
ATAAGGCCCCTGATAGTTTAAATGGTCATGAGCGATATAATAAGGGCATATATCTATTCTTTGATGAACGACAAGAGGCAAGGACTCCTTGCCGCCGTCATCAGGCCGTTTCTCTCGCTCTTCTCGTCCTTTTATTATTTCGGCACGGAGGCCATAAAATTTTTATATCGCCTGCGGATATTGAGGTCTTACCGTCCGCCCTGCAAAGTCATAAGCGTGGGGAATATAACTTTGGGCGGCACCGGCAAGACGCCGCTTGTCGTTACAATTGCCGGGCGCCTTAATGATTCGGGCAGGAAGGTGGCGGTCCTAAGCAGGGGTTATAGAGGGGATAAGGTCACGTCGGATGAGGTCGAGCTCCTTAAGAAGAGCCTTCCCGGCGTCCCGGTCTTGGTCGGCAGGGACAGGGTAAGGACCGCAAGAGAAGCCGCCGGATCCTTGAAGGCGGATGTAATTTTGCTCGACGACGGCTTTCAGCACTGGAGGCTCAAGAGGGACCTTGACATAGTGACTCTGGATATCAACGATCCCTTCGGAAACGGCCGGCTGATACCCCGCGGGACCTTAAGAGAACCCATCTCTTCCCTTAAGCGGGCGGATATATTTGTCCTGACTAAGGTAGGGGCAGAGGGCGACAGCATCGCGAAGGCGCAGGGACTGAAGGCGCGGCTCGGCGTAATAAACGCGAACGCCGCGGTATTTACTTCGTATTATGTCCCCTCAAGGCTGTCCGATATATCCGGCGGGGAAGAACCCGGATTATCCGCGATAGAGAATAAGAAGATAGCTTTGGTATGCGCCATAGGCCAGCCGGAGTCATTCGAGAAGACAGCAGAATCTTTAGGGGCTGATATCGCTTTAAGGTTTTTCTTTATGGACCACCACAGGTATACCGGGAACGATATAGAGAAGATAATCGATGGGTGCAAGGCCGGAGGTGTCGATATCATAGTTACGACCGAGAAAGACACTCCGAAGCTGATTCATCTCTCGGCTCTCATCGCTAAGCACTCGATCAGGCTTCTGGTTCTCGGCATCGAGATGAAGATAGACAACGAGGAGAAATTTTTTGGAAGATTATATCCTATATTTGATAGTTAAGGCCGAGGCGTTCTTCCTGCGGCTGCTGCCGCTCCGGCTCTCGCTCTGGATCGGAAGGTCTTTCGGGAGCGCCATCTATTATCTTATAGGGAAGAGAAAGCAGGTCGCCCGCGCTAATTTAAGGGCGGCGTTCCGCGGCCGGTATAAGCCGGCGCAATTAAACAGGATAATAAAGAGGATATATCAGAACCTTTCGCAGTCATACGTGGAGTTGCTGAGGTTTCCCCGTCTTGATGAGGCGTATGTCAAAAAATACATAAAGGTAGGGGACGCGGACGTAGAGAGGGTAAGGAAAGCCCTTAAGGAAGACGGCAAGGGCGCCATTTATCTGACCGCGCATTTCGGAAATTGGGAACTTTCTTCGCTCGTCGGCAGCGCCTACGGTTTTAAGATGAACGTCCTTGCTAGGTGGCAGAAATTCGAGAGATTGAACGGTTATCTGAACAAGATGCGCGGCTCCAAAGGGGCCCGCGTGATATTCAAGGAAGACGCGAAGGAAGAGATAATGCAGGCCCTTAAGGACAACGAGGTGGTCGGGATATTATCGGACCAGGACGGAGGCAAACGCGGTGAGTTCGTCGATTTCTTCGGACGCAAGGCCTCGATCGCCAAAGGCGTAGCCCAGTTCTCTTTAAGGACGGGCGCCCCCGTCTTTCCCGTCTTTATTATCCGCGAGAAAGGCCCGTACCACCGGATCTCCATAGAAGACGATATCTCGGTCCTCCCGTCCGGGGATATAAAGAAAGATGTACACGAGATACTGCAGAGGTTCGCCGCTGTCCTGCAGTCGTATATAGAAAAACATCCGGACCAGTGGCTCTGGCTCCATAAGCGCTGGAAGTCTACGCCGACGAAGTATGTCCTGGTGATAAGCGACGGAAAGGCCGGCCACCTGAAGCAATCGCTTGCCGTAGCCGGTATGGTCAAGGACCTGCGCACGGAATCCGGATACGAGGAGAAAGACACGATAATAGAGGCCCTTGAGGTAAGGTTTAAGAATGGATATTTAAGGGCGGTATTCGATATGGGCACTCTCCTCGGATTTGATCTGCATCGGCTTTCGTTCTGTTTTCCGAAAGAGGCCTATGACAGGATCAACGCCGCCTACGCCGACTTCATAATATCCTGCGGCTCTCCGGCGGCAGGCATAGCCCTGTCACTGAAGAAAGAGCTTAACGCCAAGGCGATAGTCGTGATGCGGCCTAATGTCTATCCCGTAGAGGGATACGACCTGGCGATAATACCGCTGCATGATAAGATTAAAAAGACGCCGAAGGCCGTCTTTACTAAAGGCGCCGTGACTGGCCTGACGGCCGAGTCGCTTTCTAAATATGCTTCGGCCTTAAGAGAACGGGTCGATATCACGAAAGGCAGCGTCATAGGGGTCTTGATCGGCGGCGACAGCAAGGCATACGCTTTAGATGCGGACCTCGTGACCGCTGTGCTCGATGAGGCCTTACACGCGGCCGAGGAACTGGACGCGGAAGTCCTTATAACGACCTCGAGGAGGACCTCGGGCGCCGTCGAGAACGCCGTTAAAACACTGGCTGGCGGTGCCGGGCGGGTGAAACTTCTTTTGATAGCCAACGAGAGTAATTTTGAAGGCGCTATCGAAGGGATATTGGCCCTCTCGAATATACTGGTCGCCTCCGGCGAATCGATAGCGATGGTGACCGAGGCGATCGCTTCAGGCAGGAGGCCGGTCGTCTTCATGCCGCGGAAGAAACGGCCATTATTCAGGACAAAGCAGGAATCGGCATTGGCGAATTTGGAGAAAGAAGGCCTTGTCAGGCTTTCGGATACGGGCCGCATCAAGAAGGATATCTGCGATTCAGGCAGGCAGCCCGCACCGCCTGCGGCCTTTAGCGATATGGATCTAATACGGTCGGCGTTAAGTAAAATAATATAAAGGAGGCATGAGGATGACCAGAAGGAATATATCTATCCTGATAGGGATGGGCTTGCTCGGCGGGATTATCGGCGCTATCGTGGACGCGACCAAAGACCTGATACCCGGCATCATATGGAAGAACCCGAATAAGGGGTCTATCTACGCTTTTGTCCTTATCGGCGCCGCCGCCGCGTCGGTGCTTACGTATATCTGGCTGAACGACAGCGATAAACGGAATAAGAAGTGACTATAATACAGATCTTACCCGAACTTAATACGGGGGGTGTCGAGACGGGTGTCGTGGACCTCGCGGCAAGGCTCGTGAAAGCGGGGCACCGCTGTGTCGTCATCTCTAACGGCGGAGAACTCGTCAAACAGCTTGAGGCGGACGGGGTACGGCATTACTCGCTGCCCGTCCACAGCAAAAATCCTTTTACGGTCTTAAAGATGATCCCGGCTGTCGCGAAGATACTCCGGCTGGAGAAAGCCGATATAATCCACGCCAGGAGCAGGGTGCCGGCGATAATAGGATATTACGCGGCCAGGCGTTCCGGCGTCGTCTTTATCACCACCTGCCACGGGTATTATTCAAGGCGGCTCTTCAGTTTTAGCGGCGTTATGGGATGGGGCAAGTTCGTGGTCGTAATAAGCCAGGTCATCGCGAAGCATATGATGGATAATTTCGGCGTCCCCTACCGGCGGATCAGGCTCGTCTACCGGGGCGTGGACCTCGATAGATTTAAATACCGGCAGCCGGATGAATCACCCAAGAGAGAATTCGTGATAGGTATTATCGGCAGGCTCTCGCCTATCAAAGGGCACACTTATTTCTTAAGGGCGGTCTCGAAGGCCATAAAATCCGTCCCGAGGCTTAAGGTCCTCGTAGTGGGTGATGCCCCGGCGGAGAAAGCGAAGTACAGGCAGGAATTGGAGGACCTGGTCCGGAGGCTCGGCTTAAGCAGATACGTGGAATTTTTAGGAAGAAGAAGCGATATCCCCGAGATATTGTCGCGCCTGGACGTCCTGGTCCTGGCGACCACCACACAGGAAGGATTCGGGAGGGTAATAATAGAGGCCTTCGCGGCCGGTGTCCCGGTGGTGGCTACGAGCGTGGGAGGAGTCACTGAGATCATACGCGACGGTGATAACGGGCTCCTCGTCCCGCCCGAGGACTCTCAGGCGATGAGCGAGGCGGTAGTCAGGCTCCTGAAGGACAGGCGGCTTTCCGGCGAATTAGCGCAAAAAGCGAGGAATGACGCCGAGGAAAAATACACCCTGGATAAGATGGTCAGCGATACGGTCAAGATCTATGAGGAGGCGGCGGAAGTTAAAAGGATATTGATAATAAAGATAGGCGCGGCGGGAGATTGCGTTTTGGCCACCCCTTCGATACGCGCTATCCGCCAGAAGAACCCAAAAGCCTTCATCGCGCTATTGATAGGGCGGACGGAAAGCCAGGCATTAAAAGGCTGTCCTTATATCGATGAGATGATCGTTTACGACAGAAAAGGAAAAGACAAAGGCCTGATACGGTTCTTTGAGTTGGCAAAAGAGATCAGGGGATACGGATTTGAGGAGGTAATTGACCTGCAGCATAATTCAAGGAGCCATCTCTTCGCTTTTTTAAGTTCCGCGCCGGACAGGTACGGATACAAGAAAGGAAAATACTGGTTCCTGCTTAACAGGACGATAAGCGACCTCAAGTATGCCATTCCGCCGGTCGAGCACCAGTTCAGGGTCCTGGCGATGCTGGGGATAGAAAAACCCCCGCACGACCTCGAACTATGGCCCAGCTCCGGTGACGAGGAGGCGGCAAGGAGATTACTGGAGGGTGAATGGGTCGGCGAGAATCAGGTATTGGTCGGTATAAATCCGGGGGCGAGCCCCAAATGGGCGACGAAGAGATGGTCGCCGGAGAATTTCGCGAAGATCTGCGATGTGCTGGGACAGACGGAGATAAGGACGGTCTTGGTCGGCGGCAAGGCCGACGCGGAGACAGGCGTCGAGATATTAAAACTCGCCAGGTCCAAGCCGATAAACCTGATAGGCAAGACCTCGCTTACCGAACTGGCCGCTTTGATGAAGAGGTTTAAGTGCCTGATCACAAGCGACAGCGCGCCTATGCACATAGCCGCCGCGATGAAGACGCCTTTCGTGGCTTTGTTCGGGCCGACGGAGCCCTTGCGCCATCTGCCGCCGGCAAAGAATTATGTCGTCATCGCGAAGGATCTAAGATGCGCCCCGTGTTATAAGCCCGTCTGTTCCGATACACGGTGTATGCGCGAGATAACTGTGGCCGAGGTACTGAAGGCCGTCAAGGAGATTTAAACGCGGATGAATATCCTTTTAATAACGAGCCATCTGAAGATAGGCGGCATACCCGTCTATACGGTGACGCTCGCGGATTATCTCTGCAGGAAGGGGCACAAAGTCTTCCTCGCCTCCGGCGGAGGCGAATTAAAAGGCGGATTGCCTTCCGGGGTCGTCCATATAGACGTGCCGCTTGACACTAAATCCGTACTCAGCCCGAAGATATGGATAGCGGCTTTAAAGCTTCGCTCCGTTATAAGGAAGGAAAGGATAGATATCATACATGCCCAGACGAGGGTGGCGCATTTCACGGCGCACATACTTTCAAAGATGACGGGGATCCCTTATGTGGTGACGTGGCACGGTTTCTATCGCCCGCATTTTTTCAGGAAATTCCTGCCCTGTTGGGGAGACAGGACAATAGCGATAAGCGAGGCTGTAGCGAAAGATCTAAGGGAGGCGTTCGGAAGGGATAATACGAAGATACGCGTCGTCCTCAACGGGATAGACCGTGATAGATTCAGGACGGAGGATCATGAGACAAAGATACGCGAGATACGGGCAAGATACGGCCTTAAAGACGCCCCCACCGTAGGCATAGTCTCAAGGCTCGCTCCGGAAAAAGGCCACATGGTATTACTCGAGGCTTTCGGAAGGCTGCTTAAGGATATCCCGGCGGCGCAGCTTATAATAATAGGCGACGGCAGGATAAGGGGCGGACTTGAGAGAAGAGCTAGGCAGCTCGGCATAGAGAGATCGGTCTTCTTCTTCGGGCAGATGTTAAATGTGGCGGAATTTCTTGCTATAATGGATGTATTCGTAAGGCCGAGCATAACCGAAGGGTTCGGCCTGGGGGTCGTGGAGGCGATGATGATGCGTCGCCCTGTAGTGGCATCCGATTTAAGCGAATTCCGCCAGATCCTCGATGACGGCAAAGCAGGGCTTCTTGTCAGGCGGGGCGATAGTGCCTCGCTCAAGGACGCCTTATTGAAGTTGCTGCGGGATCCGGCGTTCGCGAAGGCCCTCGGTAATGCCGGGCGCGAATATGCGATAAGGAATTTCTCGGCCGAGAGAGTGGCCTCTGATATAGAAGGTATATATAAGGAAGCGCTTCATGAAAGAACATAGGATATTGATAGTGAACGTCAATTGGGTGGGCGATGTCCTCTTCTCGACGCCGGCCATACGCGCCATCAGGAAACGCTATCCGCAGGCGTATATCGCCTGCATGGTCGTCCCGCGATGCAGGGAGGCATTGGAAAAAAATCCGCATCTGGACGAGCTTCTCATATATGACGAGAAGAAAGAATATAAAGGGCTCAGCGGAAAATTGCGCCTGATAGCGTCGCTGAAGTCGCGGCGTTTCGACACGGTCTTCTTATTTCACAGGTCCCTGACGCGCACTTTGATGGTAGCCCTCTCCGGCATAAAAGAGAGGGTGGGAATAGATAACCCGAAGAGGGGTTTCCTGCTTAGCAAGAAGGTGGAGCCGCAGAGGGCCGATATCCATAAGGTGGAGCAGTTCCTGAATATCGTAAAGGCGAAAGATATACCCCCCGCCGGCAGGAATATGGAATTATTTATAAGCAAAGAAGACGAAGTCTTCGCGCGGGAATACTTAAATTCACAGGGCGTTAAAGAGGGCAAGCCCGTAATAGTCCTTAATCCGGGAGGGAACTGGAACCTGAAACGCTGGCCGGCCGCCAGATTCGCGGAATTAGGCGATAAACTGGCCGGGCTGTTCGGGGCGCAGATCCTTATAACCGGTGCCGAGAAAGACGTGGAACTGGGAAATGCCATAACCGGTATGATGAAGAACAGGCCGGTGGTCACCTGCGGAGAGACCACTTTAAGGCAGTTGGCCGCTATCTTAAGGCACGCGGACCTGGTCATTTCCAACGATTCCGGCCCGATGCACATCGCGGTAAGTCAGAGCGCGAAGACGATAGCGCTCTTCGGCCCGACCGACCCCAAAGTGACCGGGCCCTACGGCGAAGGCAAATACGTCGTGATCCAGAAACCGCTGCCGAAGCCGGACTGCAAGATCCCCTGTTATAATCTGCGTTGCGAGGACAACGCCTGTATGAAGGCGATAACCGTCGAGGACGTGATAAAAGAGGCGGCTAAATTATTAAAATGAATGATGTGAAAAGGATATTGGTCATAACGTTAAGCAATATAGGCGACGTCGTCCTTACTTTGCCGGTCCTCGGCGCGTTGAAGGAAAATTTCAGGGAAGCCCTGATAGACGTCGTGGTGGGCACCCGTGCCAAAGAGATCTTTGAGGTCGACCCGCGTATAGACAAGATGTACGTCTACGATAAGTCGCTTTCGATGTTCGGAAAACTTAAATTCCTGCTGGATCTAAGAAAGGTTAAATACGACCTCGTCATCGACCTTCGTAACAGTCTCTTGTCCTTTCTCCTGCGCCCCAGATTTTCCGGTAAACCGGCCCTGGATCTGCCGAAAGGGGTGATCCATAAAATAGATGCGCATCTCTTGAAAGTCAAATCGCTGGGGCTTAGCCCGGCTTCCGATCCTTACCGGATATGGATAAGCCAGATAGACGCGGATAACGCCCGTAAGATCTTGAAGAAAAAGGGCATCTCGGATTCGGACGAGTTCATCTGTGTAAGCCCGGGCGCCAAGAGCCATATAAAGAGGTGGCCCGAGGGCAATTTCGCCAAGGTCTGCGATAAGTTAATAGACAAGTTGTCCGCCGAAGGCGGATCCGCCTCCGGCGGAAAGATAAAGATCGTCTTTGTCGGAGACGCCCCGGACAGGGCGATATGCGAGCGGATATTGAACAGGATGAGAAGTTACGCGATCTCGGTCGCGGGAGAGACAAACTTGCGCGAGCTGGCATGGTGTATAAAGCGCGCGCGCCTGCTGATAACAAATGACAGCGCGCCCCTCCATATCGCCGGTTCGGTCGGGACGCCGTCTGTGGCGATATTCGGCCCTACCGACTACAGAAAATACGGGCCGAGAGAGGGAACGGCCCTCCGCAAGGAACTTCATTGTTCCCCGTGCGAGGTCGCACAGTGCAAATATAACCTTGAATGTATGAAAGCGGTCGAAGCCGAAGAGGTGTTTGAGGCCGCAAGGAATATATTGAATGAAAGAAAAGAGCCAAGAACGTAGGATACTCCTAATAAGGACCGACAGGATAGGCGACGTGCTGTTATCGACGCCGGCCATAAAGGCCGCACGGGAGGCGTATCCGAACGCACACATAGCGATGATGGTACGCCCGTATGCGGCGGATATCGTCGACGGAAATCCCTATCTCGACGAAGTGATACTATACGATAAGGACGGCGAGCACAAGAGCATCTTCGGGACGCTAAGGTTCGTAGTCGGATTAAGGAAAAAGAGATTTGACCTCGCGGTAATACTGCATCCTACGAACAGGTCCAATATGATCCCTTTCCTCGCGGGTATACCCGAGCGGGTGGGATACGATAAAAAAGGCGGCATATTCCTTACGAAGAAATTAGAGGACGTAAAACATATCGGCCAAAAGCACGAGATAGATTATAACCTCGATGTCTTGCGCGCCGCAGGCATCGAGGCAAAAGACAGGGCATTATATATGCCGGTCAGGGCCGGGGACGAAAGGATAATCGACAGGTTCTTCCTCTTGAACGACCTTGATAAGAAGGATACGGTCATCGCGATACATCCGGGCGCCAGCTGCCCCTCAAAGCGCTGGCCGGCTTACAGGTTCGGCCGTGTGGCGGATGAATTGATAGACAGGCATAAAGTCAGGGTCGTCATCATAGGCGGTCCGGCGGATCTCAAGACCGTGAGAGAAACGGAGAGCGGGATGCTGCATAGGCCTATAATATTATCGGAGGACCATTCGCTCGGCGAGGTCGCGGCGCTATTGAAGAGATGCAAGATATTCATCTCGAACGATTCCGGGCCCGTCCACATAGCCGTGGCTGTCGGCACGCCCGTCATCTCGATATTCGGCCGTCTTGACCCCGGGCTTTCTCCGACGAGATGGGGGCCTGTGGGGCCGCGCGATATAGTCATACACAAAGACGTCGGCTGCAAATACTGCAAGGCCCATGACTGCGAGATAAATTTCAAATGCCTCGACGCGATAACCGTCGAGGATGTGCTGAATGCGGCCGAGAGCCTGCTTAAGAAGGTTTGACACTGCGCGATATTGATGGTAAACTTTTTTAGAATAAGAGGTCGACTCAAATATGAACTTTCTGGTCACCGGGGCGGCGGGACTGATAGGCCGCAATATAGCGTTTGAGCTTCAGGGAAAAGGCAAGGTCCTCGTCTTAGACGATTTTTCTGCCGGCACGAAGGATAACCTTGAGGGATTTAAGGGAGAGATCATCCCGGCGGATATAAGGACCGTGGATTACTCAAAATTCGCGAAGGACCTCGAGGCGATATTCCATGAGGCCGCTATTACCGATACGACGGTGACGGACGTATCGCTTATGGATTCGGTAAACGTAGACGCGTTTAAGAGGCTCTTGGATTACGCCAAGAAGATCGGATGCAAAAAGATAGTCTATGCCTCGAGCGCGGCGACATACGGCAAGGGAAAAGTCCCGATGAGCGAATCGGACAAGCCTGCGCCCGCGAATATCTACGGCGAGAGCAAGGTGAAGATGGAAGCGGCCGCCCGGGAGTTCGTAAAGGAGAATCCCGGTTTCTCGGTAGTGGGCCTGCGCTATTTTAACGTATACGGGCCCGGCGAGTTCCACAAGAAGAAAGCCGCGAGCATGATATGCCAGTTATATCTTCAGATGGAGGCCGGTAAAAATCCCAGGATATTCAAATGGGGAGAGCAGTTCCGCGATTTTATCTATGTCAAGGACGTCGTCGCCGCGAATTTAAAGGCGATGGATTACGCGAAGAGCGGCGTATTTAACGTCGGCACCGGTATTCCTAACACATTTAACAGGGTGATAGAGGTCCTGAACAAGGCGATGGGCAAAGACCTGAAGCCGGATTATTTCGAGAATCCGTACGGATTCTATCAGGACCAGACGCAGGCCGATATGAGGTTAAGCAAGGCGGAACTGAAGTTCAGCGTGAAATACGATCTGGAATCGGGCATCGGAGACTATGTCGGTGTATTAAAAAATCTAAAGAGGCGATGAGATGCTAAAACCGGGCGATGTGACGAAGATAAACAGGCTGATCTCGAAATTTGATGACGTGAAGATCCTCATCATAGGCGACCTTATACTCGATGAATTTGTCTGGGGCGATACCTCGAGGATCTCCCCTGAGGCGCCTGTGCCGGTAGTCCTTGTCGAACGCGAATCCCTTATGCCGGGCGGCGCGGCGAATGTCGCGAATAACGTCCGCGCCCTGGGCGCGAAGGCATATCTGGTCGGAGCGATCGGAAGGGACGAGCACGGCCGGCGGCTTGAGAAGATATTAAAAGATGAAGGCGTTGACCTGGAAGGCGTCATCTCGGATCCGAACCGGCCTACGACCTTAAAGACGAGGGTGGTGGCGCGCCATCAGCAGGTCGTGAGGATAGACCGCGAGAAGATATCGCCTTTAGGCGAGACGGTAAATAAGGATATGATAGGTTATATCAAGGAAAAGATAAAGGAAGTCGACGGCGTAATAATAGAGGATTACGGCAAAGGCGTCGTAACTCCGCGGCTGTTGAAAGAGATGATCCCGCTGGCAAAGCGGCATAATAAGATAATAACCGTCGACCCGAAAGAGGAACATTTCTCTTATTACAAGGGAGTCACCGCCATAACCCCCAACCGCAAAGAGGCCGAGGCCATGGCGGGCATAAAAGTTTATGACGACGGATCCCTGAATAAACTGGGAAAAGCGCTTCTTCGCAGGCTTAAATTAAAGGCCGCGGTGATAACATTAGGCGAGCACGGCATGAGGGTCTACGAGCGCGGCGGGAAGATAACCCACATCCCGACGGTAGCGCAGGAAGTATTCGACGTATCGGGCGCCGGGGATACGGTCATCGCGACCTTCACGGTGTCTTTGGGCGCGGGCGCCAAGATGATAGAGGCGGCGCATATATCGAACTTCGCCGGCGGTATCGTCGTCGGTAAGGTGGGTGTCGCCACGACCTCGCAGGCAGAGTTAAAAGCGCGCATACGCGACCATCACTGGCAGGTGTAGAATGGACGCTATCGGGATAATTCCGGCCAGATATCAGGCAACGAGACTTGAAGGCAAGGTCCTGAAGGACCTGCTCGGCAAGTCCGTGATCCGGCATGTGTGGGAGAACGCCAAGCGCGCCGCTACACTCGATGACCTGATAGTCGCGACCGATGACGAAAGGATAAAGGCCGAGGTCCTGGGTTTCGGCGGAAAGGTCGTCTTGACCGCGAAGGAACACAAGACAGGGACCGACAGGTTAAGAGAGGTCGTCAATCCTATCGACGTCAAAGTGGTCGTCAATATACAGGCGGACGAGCCTCTGCTGCATCCGTCCATGATAGACGATATAGTCCGTCCCTTGTTGGAAGACAAGGATATCGCGATGACCACGCTCAGGAAAAAGATAACCGACCCGGAGGATCTCAAGAACCCGAATGTGGTCAAGGTCGTCTGCGACAAGAACGGCTACGCGCTGTATTTCTCGCGCTCGCCCATCCCGTATCCGCGCTTTACCGAGGGCACGATACATTATAAGCACATAGGCCTTTATGCCTTCACAAAAGATTTTCTTTTCACGTTCACGAACCTTCCGGCCTCGGGCCTTGAGGACGCCGAGGGATTAGAACAGCTTCGCGTTTTGGAGAACGGTTATAAGATAAAGGTCGCTACCACACAGTTCGATACGATAGGGATCGATACGGCGGAAGACCTGGAACGCGCCAAAGAGATATTGATCTCAAGGAGAACACAATGAGCAAGGCCGTATCAGTCGGAAAGATAAAGATAGGCGCAGGTAATCCCCTCGTCCTTATCGGGGGGCCATGCGTGATAGAGAGCGAGTCATCGGCTTTGCGCCACGCCGAAAAGATAAAAGCGATAGCCGGGCGCCTCGATATCCCCTATATCTACAAATCAAGTTATGATAAAGCCAACAGGACTTCACTGAGGTCTTACCGCGGGCCGGGGCTTAAGAAGGGAATAAAGATATTAGAGAAGGTAAAGAGGGAGACCGGCCTGCCGATATTAAGCGACGTGCATTGCAGGGAGGAATTGGATATTGCGGCAAAGGTACTGGACGCTATCCAGATACCAGCTTTCCTCTCCCGCCAGACGGATTTTATCATCGCCGTCGCCAAGACGAAGAAAGCCGTCAATATCAAGAAGGGGCAGTTTATGGCGCCGTGGGATGTCAGGAACGTCGTTGAGAAAGTCGAGTCGGCGGGGAACAGGTCGATAATAATAACGGAGCGCGGCGTCTCTTTCGGATATAATAACCTCGTGAGCGATATGAGGGCGCTGGCTATCCTGGCCGGGCTGGGATATCCGGTCGTATTTGACGCCACGCATTCCACGCAATTACCCGGCGGCCTGGGAAAGGCCTCGGGCGGCGAGAGGAAGTTCGTGCCTATCCTTGCACGCGCGGCGGTGGCGGCCGGATGCGACGGATTATTTCTGGAGATCCACGAAAAGCCGGAGAAGGCTTTATGCGACGGGCCGAATTCCATAGCGCTGAAGGGCCTGGAGGATCTGCTTATTATGGTAAAAGAGATCCATTCCGTAGTAAACGCGAAGGGGATTTAAGATGATAAATCGCGCAAAAGAGGTATTGAGGACAGAGGCCGAGGCGGTAAGATCGCTTATAAAGCGCGTCGATAAGAATTTTGAGAGAGCGGTCAAGTTGATCCTCGCCTGCAAGGGCAAGGTAGTGGTCACGGGGATGGGCAAGCCCGGATTTATAGGCGAGAAGATATCCGCCACACTTTCTTCGACCGGCACTCCGAGCCTCTCATTGCATCCGGCTGACGCGATCCACGGAGACCTGGGAAGAGTGACGAAAGACGACGTGATTATCGCGATATCGAACTCGGGGGAGACCGAAGAGATATTAAGGCTGCTTCCTACATTAAAGAAGATAGGCGCAAAGCTCATCGCGATGACCGGAAATATGAGATCGACGCTGGCGAAGTATAGCGACGTCGTTTTAAATGTCGGCGTAAAGAAAGAGGCGTGCCCGTTCAATCTCGCCCCTACCGCCTCGACCACGGCTATGCTTGCCTTCGGCGACGCGCTGGCGATATCACTGTTGGACAAGAGGGGT
>JAGUXU010000140.1 GCA_020061685.1 Candidatus Omnitrophota bacterium | reverse complement strand
CTTTATATAGCTTTAAGGATTCGAACATTGCGCGGTGAGAAATGAAAACCGGAATATATGCGGGGCCTTGCTAAAATAAGGTATAAATAAACGGCGCCACAGCCGAAGACTGGGCGAAGAATATCAAAAGGCCCAATAATAAAAGTATGATAATGATCGGCGCCAGCCACCATTTCTTGCGGACGCGCAAAAAATCCCACAATTCCTTTAATACGGAAAATCTCCCCATCGTTGATGTCCTCCTTTTAAAATTGCCTTTCGTAATCCAGGTGGTTAAAAGCCCTCTTCTCCCTCACGCCCCAGTAAGACTCTTTTTTCTTATCTATCTTCCGGTCAAGCGGATCCGCATTAAATAATTTCATCGCCAGGCCTATAGGCGTAAACATCAGATAGAAAATAACGAACAGGATAAGCCTCGTATTGACCCAGCTCAAGACCAGCGCCAGTTTCATCCATAGGATATATACCTGCCTCAGGGAACCGGGGACGGCGAAGGCCAATACAAAAAATATCGCCGATATCGCGGCGGTAGGCAATATGCTGTGCCTGTGCCTGCTGAAGATCAGCAGGGTTATCACAAGAAAGGCTATGCCCATCGTCACGCCGAATTTCCTTAAACTGCTTTTGTCCAGATTTAACTTTTCCATATCGCTAATCCAGTTCAAAGACCTTCTGCCATTTTATGTCTTTTCCCACCGGCTTTTGCGCCGTCTTATCCAATAAAAAAGGCCCCATTATCAGATGATCCATCTCCGTCCTCATGAAACACTTGTACGCGTCCTCCGGGCTGCAGACAAGGGGCTCTCCTCTTACGTTAAAAGAGGTGTTTATTATGACCGGGCATCCGGTCTTGCGGTAAAAAGCGTTTATCATGTCATAGTAAAGGGGCTGGTCTTCCTTCTTTACGGTCTGGATCCTCGCCGAATAATCCACGTGCGTCACCGCGGGGATCTGCGAACGCATCGCTTTTAATTTATCGAATCCCTGCGCCTTATCCCCGTCATCGTTTCCCTTCAACCTCTTATCTTCTTTGACCGGCGCTACCAGAAGCATATAAGGGCTTTCACCGTCTAAGTCAAACCAATCCGAGACCTTGTCCTCCAGCACCGTCGGCGCGAACGGCCTGAAAGATTCACGGAACTTGATCTTTAAGTTCATCTTCGACTGCATCTCGGAATTCCTCGGGTCTCCGATGATGCTTCTCGCGCCCAGGGCGCGCGGCCCGAACTCCAAGCGTCCCTGGAACCACCCGATGACCTTTCCGTTATCGATCAGGCCCGAGACCGTCTCCGCTATCTCCGGATACGCCAGTTTTCTATAGGGGGCGCCTTCTCTCTTAAGGAAATCCTCTATGTAAGTGTCGCTGTAGGCGGGGCCCAGCAAAGACGCTTTCTGCTTATCGTTTTTCCCGTCCGCTTCGCGTTTATTGCCTAAATATTTATACCACACTAAAAGCGCCGCCCCGAGAGCTCCGCCCGCGTCTCCGCTTGCGGGCTGGATCCATATCTCCTTAAACGGCCCTTCTCTTAAGATGCGGCCGTTCCCCACGCAGTTTAAGGCGACCCCTCCGGCGAGGCAAAGCTTATCCTTGCCCGTGACCTTATGTACATGCCGGGCCATCCTCAGCATGATCTCTTCGGTGACTTTTTGTATCGAGGCCGCGATATCCATATCCCTCTGGGTTATCTTAGTCTCGGGCTTCCGCGGCGGGCCTCCGAACAATCTCTCGAACCGCCGGTTGGTCATCCTCAATCCGTTGCAATAACCGAAATATTTCATATTTAATTTGAAAGAGCCGTCCTCTTTGAGGTCCAGCAATTCATTCAATATCAGATCCGTATATTTGGGTTCGCCGTACGGGGCCAGCCCCATAAGCTTATACTCTCCCGAATTCACCCTAAAGCCCGCGTAGTAAGTGAACGCCGAGTAAAGCAGCCCCAGGGAATGGGGAAATTTCAGGTGGCATTGTATTTCTATATCGTTGCCTTTGCCGGCGCCGAAACTTGCGGTCTCCCATTCGCCGACCCCGTCCATGGTCAGGAAAGCCGCTTCGGCAAACGGCGACGGATAAAACGCGCTCGCGGCATGTGACTCATGGTGTTCCGTAAAGAGGATCTTGCCGCTGTAGTCCAGTTCTTTCCTTATCATTTGCGGGATCCATAACTTTTGTTTTAACCATAAAGGCATGGCCTGTATGAATTGCGTTATGCCGGTGGGCGCGTAGGAAAGGAAAGTCTCCAAGATCCTCTCGAATTTGACCCATGGTTTGTCATAAAAGACTAGGTAATCAAGGTCCTTCAAGGAGATATTCCCCTGCTTGAGGCACCATTCTATGGAATGGGCGGGAAAATTGAAGTCGTGTTTTTTGCGGGTAAAGCGCTCTTCCTGGACCGCAGCGACGATCTCGCCGTCCCGCACAAGGCAGGCGGCGCTATCATGATAAAAACAGGATAAGCCTAAAATATTCATAATTTAACCCTTCGCTCCGCATTTACATCTTCTCCGGAGACGAGACACCTAACAGGGATAAACCGTTTGCGAGGACCTGCTTTACGCACCCGACAAGAAAAAGCCTTGCGCGGGTCAGGGCAGCGTCATCCGATATGACCTTGTTGGCCTCATAGAACCTGTGGAAAGAAGCGGCTAAGTTCTGCAGATATAAAATGATCCTGTATGGCTCGAGTTCCTGCGCGCTTAAGCGCACGGCAAGCGGGAATTGCCGCAGTTCCTTCAAGAGGCTCAATTCTTCCGGCGCCTTCAATAAGTCCATGTCCGCCCTGCCGGCCTTTGCGGATGGCGCCCCGGACTGAGCCAATATGCTGCAGATCCTGGCATGGGCGTATTGGACATAATATACGGGGTTTTCGGGAGTCTGTTTCTTCGCCAATTCCAGGTCAAAATCAAGATGGGCATTGGCCTTCCTCATGAGGAAGAAAAACCTCGCCGCGTCCTTACCCACCTCATCAAGCACTTCCCTTAATGTTATGTATTCGCCTGCCCTTGTCGACATCTTGACCGGTTGGCCGTCCTTATATAAAGTCGCGAGCTGTATTATTATTATCGCTACCGCGTCGGCCGGATAACCGAGCGCCTGGACCGCCGCCTTTATCCTGTTTATATAACCGTGATGGTCCGGCCCGAGGACATCGATGACCTTCGTGAAACCGCGCTCGAACTTGTCCTTGTGATAGGCGATATCGGGCGTCACGTAAGTATACGTGCCGTCGCTTTTCTTTAAGACCCTGTCCTTGTCATCGCCGAATTGCGTAGATTTGAACCAGACGGCACCCTCGGCCTCATACAACAACCCCTTCTTCTTCAGGAAGTCAAGCGCCTCCTCTATCTTCCCCGACGCGCCGAGCGCCTTCTGGCTGAACCAGACGTCGAACTTCACGCCGAAATCAAGCAGCTCTTTCTTTATCTCGCTCAATAGATAATTGCATCCCCATACGGAAAAGACTTTGAGGTTCTCGGGTGTCTCGGCCTTATATTTG
>JAGUXU010000114.1 GCA_020061685.1 Candidatus Omnitrophota bacterium | reverse complement strand
CCTTAATAATATCCCGCGCTCATGCAGGGCCTCATAAATAAGATTTAAATTGAACTGCTCCAGATAGCGTATACCGCCGTGGATTATCTTTGTAGTTTTTCCGCTCGCGCCGCATGCGAAATCGTCCTTTTCAATGAGCGCTGTCTTTACCCCGCGCAGAGCGGCGTCGCGGGCGATGGCGCAGCCGTTTATGCCGCCGCCTATGACAAGAAGGTCAAAATCCTCCGCCTTAAGCCGCCCTATGTCGCGTTTCACGCGGACCTTGCCTTCCGAACCGCGGCCAGCCAGCCCGCGTAGAGCGCATCCCTTGTTTTATTTTTCATACGGGAAGAAAATGTTTTTTCCGCAGTTAGAGTCTTCCTTAGCTCGGCCGACGATTTCCAGAATCCCACAGCCAGGCCCGCAAGCATCGCCGCCCCTTTCGCTGTGGTCTCGGTTATCTTGGGACGCACTATCTTTACGCCCAGCATATCCGCCTGAAACTGCATCAGCAGATCATTGCGGCATGCCCCTCCGTCAACCCTTAAGGACTTGAGCCTGTTACCGGTCTCTTTTTCCATTATATCTACGATATCTTTTACCTGGTAGGCGATAGCCTCAAGCGTGGCGCGGATGATATGCGGCCTGCCTGTCCCGCGGGTGATACCGGTCAAGGTGCCGCGCGCCCTAGAATCCCAGTACGGCGCTCCCAATCCCACAAATGCCGGGACAAAATATACTCCGCCTGTATCTTTGACCTTCTTTGCCCATCGCTCGGTCTCGGCTGTGGTTTTTATGATCTTTAGTTCGTCCCTGAGCCACTGCACAGCCGCGCCTGCGATAAATACGGCCCCTTCCTGAGCGTAACACGGGGCGCCGTGCGCGTCGCAGGCAAGGGTCGTCAGCAGGCCCTTATTTGAGAGCATAAACCTCTTTCCGGTATTCAACAAAAGGAAACATCCTGTACCGTAGGTATTCTTCATCTCCCCTGCCGTAAAACATCCCTGGCCGAAGAGCGCCGCTTGCTGGTCGCCCGCGTCGCCTGTAATCGGTATGCCCGGAACGAGGCCGCAAGAATTATTCGCAGTCTTGCCGAATATCGAACTCGAGGCCTTTACGCTTGGAAGGAGCGCCTTCGGAATCTTCAGGACCTTAAGCAATTGGTCATCCCACTTCTTCTCTTTGATGTTGAATACCAGGGTGCGGGACGCGTTGGTGTAATCTGTCGCGTGGACCTTGCCGCCGGTCAGCTTCCAGATAAGCCATGTATCAACCGTGCCGAAGCATATCCTGCCTTTTTCTGCGCGGGCGCGTAAACCTTTCACGTTATCCAGGAGCCACTTGACCTTTGTCCCGGAAAAATAGGCGTCTATAACCAGGCCTGTTTTCTTCCGGAAAAGTTCTGCGTATCCGTCTTTTTTGAGCTTGTCGCACATCGCGGCTGTGCGCCGGCATTGCCACACGATAGCGTTATACACGGGCCTTCCGGTCTTTCTGTCCCAGAGAATAGTCGTCTCGCGCTGGTTGGTGATGCCTATCGCGGCGATATCGGATGGTTTAATATTTTTGCGGGAGAGCGCCTGCTTGACCACGTATTCGACGGAGCGCCATATCTCATTTGGGTCATGCTCGACCCAGCCCCCGCCGGAAGCCGCGGGATAAATCTGCTTTATCTCTTTGTATGCGCTGGATAGGATGCGGCCGGACTTATCAAATATATATGCCCGGCTTCCTGTGGTCCCCTGGTCTATGGCTAAAATATATTTCATATTTCATCGTCTTGGCAAGATCTTTACAGGATTCGGGTTTTTTCTTTCGATGTCAGGGTGCCTTCGTATATTCTATGGCTTATTCCCCTGAGGGAATCGATAAGCTGAAGATCTATGGCTTCCTTTAGAGAAATCTTGTTTTCTTCGGCAAAGCTTTGCAGTTCGTCAAGTATATTTTTTAATCTCCTGTCCGTTTTCTCAAGCAATTTTCTTTTCATGCATATGCCTCCTTTTCCATATAATTGACTACCTCTTGCGGCAAGTGAGTGCGTGATAAAATAATACTCCTTCGGGTAAAATAAGTCAATTTCAAATTAATACTCTATATCGACCGGCATATCGTCCATTGACGGCATGCCCTTCATCATATCCTTCATTGACGGCATTTCCATCTTGGTGTAACCGGCAGGGATCTCGAAGAGCGAAGCCGGCTGGGCGCCTGTCTTTATGTTTTTGTATTCCATCTTCCAACTGCCGTCCTCAGCCTCTGTCTTTATGGGAACGTCCAGAGCGGGGTCGAGCCACAGATAAATGGTTGTTTTTGTGCCTGCTGCCGTATAGACTATGCGGTATTTCTCGGTCATCCTGCCGTCTATGGGCTCCTTCCCCATCAGAGTCCTTTCTATCTCGCCGGGAAATTTCTCCGAGGTAGCGGGAATATTGGCGGTATCTAATGAATGTTCCATATACATCTTTTCAGAAGGCATAAGCATCCAAACGACTTTTTTATCCAGCCGGCTTATCGTAACGGCTCCGGATGTCTCCATTCGTGATTTCTCATTGCCCACAAATAACTTCTGCTTCATCACCCCCGCGGCTTTTGAGGTAAAGACTATCTCGGCGGAGAATTCCGCGGCTTGGGCCGCTGAAGCCATAAGAAAAATCGCCATAATCACCAACAAAAACCTTAAATTAAATTTCATAAAACCTCCTTAATGTTCGGAGAGGTATCGGAAGGCGCTTAAACAGGCCTTTGAACCCTCTCCGGCTGCTATTATTATCTGCTTTTCCGGGACGTCGGTGACATCACCCGCGGCGAAGATGCCCGGGACATTTGTCTCGTTGCGCGGGCTTACTTTTATCTCGCCGAATTCATTCTTGGCTAATCCCTTGGCGAACTCGGAGTTCGGGATAAGTCCTATCTCGACGAATACTCCTTCAACGGCGATCGTCTCTTCCTTGCCTTCTCTCTTTATCTTAATGGCGTTTACCATTTTCTCGCCCAAGACCGCCGTTACTTGGCTGTTATTCATAACTGTAACGACATCACTCTTCTCGATCTTCTCGCGCATTACAGCGTCTCCGCCGAGCTTAGGGGTGATATTTACAATATAGACACGTTTGGCTATCCTTATCATCTGTAGCGCGGCATCCAAGGCGGAATTACCGCCGCCGATTATCGCCACATCTTTTCCGGCGAATAGCGGCCCGTCGCAGGTAGCGCAATAGGTAAGCCCCCTGTTCTTGAACTCCTTCTCCCCCGGCACGTTCAATTCCCTGCTTCGCTTGCCTGAGGCGATTATCGCAGTCTTTGCCTCATAGACGCCCTTATCCGTCCTGACCGATACAACTTCGCCTGTCTTAGAAATCTCTGTTACCGCTTCGGTTTCTTTTAAGTCTATCTCGTATTTTCGCATATGCTCTTCGAATTTGGCTGCAAGTTCAGGCCCTGTGATGAACTGATAGCCGGTATAATTCTCTATATCTCCGCTCCACGCCGCCTGCCCGCCGATGTCCCTGGATATGACCAAAAGGCTCATCTTCTTGCGCGCGGCATAGACAGCGGCGGTTATGCCCGCAGGACCCGCACCGATTATGATAAGGTCATACATCTTATAACCCCAACTCTGCTTTTATCGCTTCTTTGTCAAAACCGACCATGATCTTGCCCTCTATATCTATCACCGGCACAGCCATCTGGCCGGAGATCTTTACCATCTCCCTCTGTCCGACAGGGTCGGATGAGACATCTATGTTCTCAAAATCTATACTATTGTCCTTGAAGAACTGTTTGGCTCTTATGCAATAAGGGCAGGTCGGCGTGCTGTAGACTTTCACTTTCTTTGCCATTTTTCCTCCTTATTTACTAAAATTTTTCCCAGTGAAGGAGTTCTTTTAACGGCCTTTTCTTATGGGGCGCAGGCGGGGTCTTCGGATAACCGAGCGAGAGTATGCTTATCAATTTAAGGCCCTCGGGGACGCCTAATGCGCGGGCGATAGCGGGACAGTAGGGCTTCTTGTCACCCGCGACCCAGCAGGAAGCTACGCCGAGATCGGCGGCGGCAACCAGTATATTCTCGGCGGCGGCGCAACCGTCCTCCAGATAATATTTGGTCTCTTTGCAGAATACGGCGATAGCTGCGGCAGCACCTGATAAGAACTTTCCGTGGTCGGTGATATCCGCAAGTT
>JAGUXU010000198.1 GCA_020061685.1 Candidatus Omnitrophota bacterium | reverse complement strand
TGCTTTAAGCTTGCCACGCATTTTCCGATCATTACCGCAAGAACAGGCAGTAAATGCATCTGGTAATAACCCTGCATAGCCTGGGCCGGTGTGACCATAAAAAAACCGATTACGCCCAAGAGCCAAACATAAAACACATTTCTCGACTTATGATTACCGGTGTCCAAAAATAAGCCGAATATGGCCAGCGTAAAACCAATCGGCGTCAGGGTATAGGTAATAAGATTATCAAAGTTTGTCTTATAGAACTCCTTATGGAACAAGTAATCTTTAATATTTTTGATGATATAGTCAAACCCCTCGGTAAAATATACCGAATATGCATTCGGGTATGTCGTCATAATGGCATATGCATGTCTATACCATAAAAACAGTAAAATAAACACAAAAGCCAAGAAAATAGAAAATTGTAATTTCAGAATCGTCTTTCCCTTCAATCCTTTAAATGCCAGATAAAAAAAGACGGGGATCAAATATAAATTCGGGATTTTTAGGAGGACGGCTATCGTGAAACAAAGAGCGGATAAGATTAAATTAAACACTTTTTCCGACTGAACCCAGCAAGCAAAGTAATAAATGGCCGATATGATGAAAAAGACCATCGCCATCTCATATTGGAAGGCCCTGCCTAAGTAAATACTCAGGGGACTGAAACAAAAGGCGAATACCGCATATAGCGCCACCTCTTCATCGAAGAAAAATTCAGCCAATCTCTTTAGCATCACGGTGGAAAAGATAAAGAAAAATATCGATATCGCTCTGAGCACGAACTCATGGACGCCTCCCATAAGAAAATATGCCAGGGCCCCAAAAAAGGGAAGCAGCGGAAACTCGACTAGTTGATAGGCCTTTTCCTTCCCCCTGTCCGTTAAATACGGATGAAGGATATCCAGCTTACAATCCTTATCTTGGTAAAGATTTCTCGCGATCATCGCGTTTTCCGTCTGGCGGGTCGAGGCCCCCTCCAACAACGGTTGAGTCAGATTTATGCATCGGATGGCTGCCGCGATAAATAAGACGATAAGAAAATAGTGTTTTTTCATCAGCATTTTTTCACATATAAGACGATTTCATCGTGTAAATTTGTGACCTCAGAAAGATAAAATACGGCCTTTGTAATGCCTATTAAAACAGGCCTTAACAAGCCGGTTTTCAGATTTTTTTCCATATCGATTCTCTCTCCGATCTTTCTAATGTCGATCACCGGCTGTTTGAAGGCCCTGATGACCCTGAAATTACATTTCTTCAGCAATGACTCTAAGGTATGCTCAGAAAAATGAAACATATGCATATAAGGGTTATCGATCTGATAAAGCTGTTCAAGTGGAAAAGTAACTCTCCCCAGGCTTATTTTATAAGACAAATAAGCGAGACGGGAATATAAACCGTTTATATTCGGGACTGAGATGACTAAGAGCCCGTCCGGTGACAATTTATCATATAAGGACCTGAGCGCGTTGAGAGGTTCGGCGATATGCTCCAAGACATTCCATAGGGTGATCACCTTGAAATCCGTATTAAAATGGCCTATCGATTTGAGGTCGCCGGAGATAACATTTAAACCATTTTTTTTACGCGCGATCTCAGCTATCCTCTCCGTCTGCTCAATCCCAAAGACCTGCCAGCCAAGGTCCCTGGCTACCTCGAGAAACCAACCAAAAGCACAGCCTATATCTAAAATCGGGCCTTTTGAAACAAATTTTTCAATATTCAAAAGATGCGTCTTGTATAATCTATTTCTAAAATCCTGATAATACGCAACATACTTCTCCAGATCGTATGCATCGAAATAATCCGTATTGGAACTACGGAAATCGCTTTTATCATTAATTACAAACGTCAAATTGCAATTCAAGCATCTTGCAATGGAGGCATTGCGTAACTTGGCGATAACCTTATAATCTCTGCCGCCGCAGCACTGGCAACGCATCTTGTCCCTAAGCCACCCGTCTTTTTCGTGCCGGCTTGTTTATCTCGTCCGTAAGAAGGATCTTCTCAAGCCAAACATGCAAGACTGTAAACAGGTATTTCCTCCCCATCTCTTTTATGCCAAGCTTCGAGACGCCGCTTTTTCTCCCATACCAATTTATGGGTATCTGCACATAGGTAAAGCCTCTTACTATCGCTTTTAGAGGGATCTCTACGGTAATATTGAAATACTGCGATTGGAGAGGTTGAACGGCGTTTATGACCTCCCTCTTGTAAAGCTTAAAGGCATTCGTGATATCATTGGCTTTAATAAGGAACAGGACCTTGATGAATACGTTGGCAAGCCTGTTTATCAACAATTTAACCAACGGGTAATCCCTGACCTTACTGCCTTTTATAAACCTTGAGCCGAATACGCAGTCGTACCCCTCCTCTATCTTCCGAAAACACCTGACTACGTCCGCCGGGTCGTCGGAAAGGTCGCCCATTACGATAGCTACCGCATCCCCGTTTATATGCGCCAAGCCCTCCCGTATCGCGCTTCCAAAACCCTTAGGGGGATTACGCCGCACTATTTTGACATTAGGGCATTTGGCGGACATCTCCGCTAAAACGGCAGGCGTAGAATCCACGCTGTTGTCATCGACGGCTATAATTTCATAATCGATCTTTTCCCTGGTCATCTCCGCGATGATCTCGGATATCGCCTGGCCGATATTCTCTTCTTCGTTATGTGCCGGTACCACAATCGATAATTTCATTTATTCTTCCTAATTTAACCAATCTGTTTGCAGGGACAAACGGATGTCCCTGCAAAATGTCCCAAATTTTAAACTCCTGATGAACCTTCTTGCCAGATATGAAAAAGAAAAATAAAAAGACCTGTACGCCTTTTTGTAATATTCAGCGATCATCTCGTGAGACAAGGTGGGATGGTTGTATAATTCATAACTAGGCGAATAGAAATTATATTTTCCCCAATCTTTTGTTTTGATCAATCCTAATTTGTCCCATTCATCAAATAGCCTTGTGCCGGGCAAGGGAATAGTGATATTAAATTTAGCGATATCGAGTTTTAACTCCTTCGCAAAACGTATAGTGTCTTTTATCGTTTCTTCAGTGTCTCCGGGAAGACCGATCATAAAATACCCGAATGTCTCAAATCCCGCCTCCCTCGCCCATCGCACCGCATCTCTTACCTGCTGTAATTTTATTCCCTTATTTATTTTTGAAAGGACGTCCTGATTACCTGATTCTATACCGAATGAAACCTTGTAACAGCCTGCCTTTTTCATCTTCATAAACAATTCTTTGTCCACGCAATCAACCCGGATGCCGTTTAAGGGGTGCCACGGGAATTTCAGGCCTCTGGTTATAATTTCGTCGCAAATCGCCTTGGCCCTATTGATATCCGTGGAAAAAGTGTCATCGAGGATATTTATTTCCGCGAACCCGGTCTTGAGCATATATTCGATCTCATCGACCAATCTCTTCGGGCTCTTGGGACGGAATTTTCTTCCCTGAATATTCTTATTACAAAAAACGCATCCCCATGGGCAGCCCCGGCTAGTTTCCAGATAGCCAGGCGGGCTTTTTCTGTTGCTCAAAGAGACTCTGTTGTATCTCTTGATGTCATAAAGGTGCCAGGCCGGAAACGGCAGGTCGTCCAGATTATCTATATAATCCGCCCTGCCGGTGTCTACGATGCTGCCGTCCTCCTTAAAAACCAATCCCTTAATATTCCTCCGCCCCCCCTGCGTTAATAGGTCCCGCATGACGAAATCCGCTTCTCCGACCGCTACGATATCAAACGCCGATGCCTCGAGGACCTCTCTGGGAAAAGTCGTCGCATGCGCACCTCCGGCAACGAGAGTGATATCCGGCTTGACTTCTTTGACCAAGAGGGCCAATTTTTTTGCTTCTCCATATAAAGGGGTGGTAAACGTTATACCTACGAATCTGGGATTGGCTTTCGCAACTTCCTCTTTTAGATATGAATACGGATCTTCTTCTATGTCGAGGTCTAATATCCTGGCCTTATAACCCGCTTCAATTACCGGCGCGGCAAGCATCGCTAAATTAAGCAATGGGTCTACAGGCACGCCGACTTTTATCTTGGCGTTCTTGTAAATTATATTGCTGTAAGGAGGATTAATTAATATTACATCCGTCATCATTTATATGGTTTTCTGGCGATAGCGACCAAGTGATTAGAAAAATTCCTGATCAAATTAAGTTTTCCTAACTTATCATCGGTCCCCTCCAGGTGCCGCATCAAGAAGGAACTAAGTTTAGGCTGGATCTTGTCCAGTAAAAAATAAGGCCCGAAAAAATATCCCTTGACGGAGACAAGTTCAAATCCGGCTTCTTCAAGCCGACGTTTCAGGCTCTCCGCCGTCTCAAAAGATTGAAAACAGGAAACAAACGATTTTAGATTAAAGAACCGGCACAAACTATTGAATATCCCGTAAGTGTTCATGGACAAAAGCGGTGCGGCGGTGACGAAGAGCATCCCTCCAGGCTTGAGCGCCCTCTGTATCTCTTTTAAAAAAGCATGCTGGTCCGAAAAATACCTCAGCGTTTCTATGCTGACAACGGCGTCCAGGCTGTCATCAGAAAAAGGGAGGTTCCTTGCGTCAGCGCGCTGAACGGGTATGGTCGGATATAATGACCGCGATTGCCTGATCATTTTTTCGGCAAGGTCGACCCCGATACAATCAAAGCCCCTCTTATTCATTACATTCAGGTAATAGCCGGTCCCGGAACCGACCTCGACGATCCGCCCGCCGGGGTTCAAGTTGTCAAGAAAAGAAAGCAAGGCCCTCTCGACTTTCTTTCTGCCGTATTTAAAGGCGTTGGAATGATAAGACGATAGATCGTCTGAGTAACCTTCTTTAAATAGACAACTCCTGTCATTATGCAGAGTGATGGCTTCCGGGTTATAGCTGTCATTATCTTTCTTCTCTTTAGCATACATATCTCCTATTTCCTTTAAAGTTAAAATTTTCAAATCGCCCGCCTTCTGCTTTTTGCTGGCATATTTTAAAATCTTCTCAAACTCATCAAGCATTTCAGAAGTCCTCCATGCAAAACTTATGGGGTGAAACCATAGATTGAAAATCTTCCCTTCTCTTATCGCGCTATCGATCCCCTTCTCTGCCTTCTTAAAACGTACGTCCTTCGGAATAAACCTGCTTGCTCCGTGCGCAAATCTGAATAACATGGAACCCTTCAGCTCGATAAGTTCACTGCCTGCGATAAAATGCGGCTCTACTACAGGCGGTGTTGCGGCAAACATATCGCCAAGAAGAAGCATTGCTTTTCTTAAAATAGGGGGCCTAAAATTAAAGGAAGTAGCGTCTTTCCCGCGGAATATCTTAAATCCGTGCTCGACCAAAACATCCAAATGCCCCGGAGAGTTACGGGGAAATGTAAAACTGCTTAACTTTATGCCTTTATCTCTTGCTAAGGCGACGCATTTTGCTATATCGGACTCCGCTGTTGCCCTAAAACAACCCGGATCCGAGAATATGGGGTGGCCAAATGAATGAGAAGCTATTTCTTGTTCGGGTGCAGCATCCTGAATCATCTTTACGATATCGCTTCCATACCAAAAATTATCTTTAGACATATCGGTACCGGGATCGCAGTCGAACCAATCATTTTTATACCAGCTATAATTAGGCCTGACTATATCGGGATGCAATTTGCCATTTTCTTTACTGC
Source organism: Candidatus Omnitrophota bacterium (assembly GCA_020061685.1). Lineage (GTDB taxonomy): Bacteria > Omnitrophota > Gorgyraeia > Pluralincolimonadales > Pluralincolimonadaceae > JAGUXU01. The sequence continues at coordinate 14,481 of JAGUXU010000198.1, read as the reverse complement.
ACCTGTCGAGAAAAAGATGCCCGACAATCGACCATGTTGCCGAGATTTCATATTTCTCAAATAATTTCAATAATTCGGAAATCAACAAGCGGTACTTTTTATAGGCATCCTTATATTTAAGGTGCCCCCCGTGCTCGAAAGTCCCCCATGCGAGTTCCGTATCTATTGAAATTGTAAAAATGCCTTTTTTTAACATGTCATTCTATCCGTATTGAGTGAAAATCAAAATCTATCCTTTGCCCCGCTTTAACATCCACCCCCGCCAATTCATACGTATCATCAACATCATAATAAACAACTTTGTCTTTATCCTGTATATACGGGATCATGATATCGTCAAAGACGATAAATTTAGTGATGCCGTCGGGAACCATAAAAGACCTCTTGTCCCGATAGTATGTGCCTTTACGGCCGTGACAACGCCAAAATGAGGTCCTGTTTTCTCTATTAACGATGTTTGCCTCGATCACTATGGATTCTGGCAAAATATACATCACCTGATGCACAAAAACGCCGGATGTAAGAATCAGGGATTTTCGGGAAGGAAGCTTATTTTTTATGAAATCCGTCTTTGCGATAACAAAACGATTCTTCTTTAATACATAATTGTAGTTGGCCTGTGTATATTTGTCGAAAGTATAAAATGGCATCTTGTCGTTCTTATCGAAATCATAAAAAAATACGAAAGAATTAACGGCGATTATAGGGCAGATAACCAAGATATAGCTTACGGGTTTGTAAATCCGGGTGGCCATAATAGGGATTTTTCGTGCATATCTCGCGATGGCGGCGGCAATATCTCCGCTTAGGACTACTATGGCTTCTCCTAAGATCAAAAAAAGCCCTAATCCCCAGATCATCCCGTGTCCTATCTCGCCGAATTGCATAAAAATATTATAAATAAGGCAGGGAGCCAGCCATACGGCGAAAAAACCCATTTTCTTTTTGTCCGCAAAAGACGGTGAATAAAATAATTTTCCCGCATAGTATATCAGCGGGATAACGCCTAAAAAATAAGCCCTTATGAAATATTGCGTCATCCTGACGGCATGATTGTTGAATTTGCTTATAAAATTACCGCCAAAAATAGAGTCATACGCTAAATACGCGCTGCCTTTTCTTAAGGCAGTTAAATATTCATTGATGCCGCCGGACATAAGGACAAGCGGAATGAGCCATAATAGGCAGGCCGTTAAAAGAGTCAGCAGGGAATAGGCCGCCTCTCTGGGTTTCATATGAAATAATGCATATATAAACAAAGGCAACATTACGATCAACTCTTGGGGACGGACCCCTAATAGAATCCCGAACGAAAGCGATAACCAAAAGCCGAGGCCCTTTCTCCCGCTTATGATCAGATAACTAAATAACGCCGTCAATAATATAAAAAATCCGGAATTCAGATACCCGAAAATAGTTATTCCTTTATACCAAAATAAAGGGCTGGTTAAAAAAAGCACGGCTGAAACAGCCCCTTCTTTATGCCCCTTTAATAAAGTCCCGAAATAATAAAGCGCCCCCGCAATGAGACCGCTGTAGAATATGCTGATAAATATCAGCGAAGTCTGCGGGTCATGAGTAAACATATTCAAAAGCCTTCCCGACATAATATAGATAAAATAGCCGGGCGAAGGCGGAGTGCCGTCTTTAAGTGAATAATCAAAAGTGCCGATGGAATATAGAATACTGTCCAAGTGAGTGAAATCTTTGCTGGCAAGTAATGCCCTTGAAAATATACCCGCCAGGAAGAACAATAAAAAAAATACTGCTTCTTTTCTTATGCGCATATTAATCGTTCCTTATGCTCCTGCAGCTGCAATATAAAGAAAGGTCGAGCGGTAGAAAATTTGGGAATCTTTTTACCTTGATGTTCCCGAATTGTTTCCTAACCTCTGCGAGAATATCGCTGTGGCTGCTGGGGTGGATCTCCCGTAATTTCTTTTGATACGCCTGCAGGCTGCCGGTCAGGACCAGCAATAAATCCGACACCTTGTTAGCGACCGGAAAACCCAGTACCGCCACCCCGCCTTTCTTCAATATCCTTCTTATCTCGGAAATTGCCTCCGGAAGCTGCTTTATATGCTCCAATGTCGCAATGCTGATAACGCAATCGAATGTCTCGTCTTTATACGGCAAATGTAATATATCACCGTTGGCCAAAGCCGCATTTAAGCCCTCTTTCTTCAACATCTCATTTACCCTGCCTACGGAATCGTGAATATCTATGCCGCATAAATGAATCGCGCGTTTTGAGAGTTCCGGGAGGAGGACGCCGCTGCCAAACCCGATCTCGAGAATCGAATCGAAGTGTTTCGGGCCTAAAAGATCTAAAACCAGCCTTAACCGCTTCAAGAAAAAATACCTGACTAACGGCAGATGATAGTACCTGGTAAGGTTATCGCCGACTGCCGGGTGGTTGTTTTTTTTAGGTATTCTGATCGCAACCATAAAAATTACCTCTTGCCGTCCTTAAGAAAATCATACAAGACCTTAAGCGTCTTTAAGCCGTACTTGAGGCTGGCCTTAAAGGATATGGACGAGGAATCGTCCAGATATCTCGTCTTTATCGGTATCTCCGCTATCTTGAATTCCCGCTTTACCGCTTCGGCGATGATCTCGCTGTCAAAGACGAAACCGTCGGACAATGAGATAAAATCGATCGAACGCAGGACCTTCTGGCTATAGGCCCTCAAACCCGTATGGTACTCCGATAAAGAGAGGCCAAAGGTTATATTTTCTAATTTTGTCAGGAAAATATTACTGAGAAATTTATATACGGGCATGCCGCCTTTTAGGGCGTCTTTCCGGTAAAACATCCTTGAGCCCAAAACTATCTCCGCCTCCCCCTTCTTTATCGGCTGTATCAGATCGCGAAGATGAGATGGGTCATATTGATAATCGGGATGGACCATCACTATTATATCCGCTCCCCTCTTCAGCGCATTTGTATAGCAGGTCTTCTGGTTGCCTCCGTAACCTTTATTTTGGCTATGGACTATGACTTCTATGCCGAGCCTTCTGGCCACCTCGACGGTCCCGTCTTTACTGGTATCATCGACAAGGATGATCCCGTCTATACAGTCCTTCGGGATCTCATTGTAGGTCTTCTCCAGCGTCCGCTCCGCATTATACGCGGGCATGATCACAATGACCTTAGGCATCCTCTTCCTCTTCGATCTTATTTTGTCCGCTGAAATCAAATAATACCAAAAAGCCCTTTTTAATATAATTTAAGAGGACCTTCGGGGAGTGCACCCCCTTGAGCAACCGGATAATCCGCCAAGGAGAAAGATAATAACCTCTTGTAATCCTTCTTTGATAATACTGCAACCTCTCTTCCGAAAGAGTAAACGTCCTTACGATGCCTGATTTCACATTTCCCTTATAAAGGTCTTCTTTTGAAAACAGGTTATTTTCCAGCCCTGTATAGTAAAAATCGGTTCCGGGAAAAGGATAAGCTATATGGAATTCGGCAAAATCGCCTTTTATCCTTTTTGCAAACCTCATTGTATTTTTAATCGATCCCTCGGTTTCCCATGGTAATCCTAATACCCAAAATAGATATGTCTTTATGCCGAATCTCCTGCATAGATCGATCGCATTTACTGCTTGCTGTAACGTTGTGCCTTTTCGCATTTTATTCAGGATATCTTGGTCGCCGCTCTCAATGCCGAATCCTATCATCCAACAACCTGCTTTTTTTAACCACCTTAGGCGATCTTCATCTATCGTATCTACCCTGCTATTGCATACCCACCCTGCATCCAATTTCTTATCAATAATGCATTTGCAGACCTTGATCATCCAATCCTTATCCCAGGTAAATGTGTCCGCGCGGAAATAAAAATTCTTTATCCCGAACTTTTTCTTGCAGATCTCCATTTCACTTGCGATGCTCTCCGGAGACCTCGTTATTATCTTGCTGCCGGAGACGGTCCGCACTAGACAGTAGCAACATCTTGCAGGACAGCCTTTGTTGGTCTGAATGGATGTCATCATCTCGCCTGTGTCGGGACGGATATACAACCGGTTGTTCAGGAGATGCCTGGCGGGTAACGGCAGAATATCCAGGTTCTCCAAAAAAGGCCTGTCAGGATTTCTCTTGATTGCGCCATCAGCCCTATATGTTATGCCTAATATTTCTCCCGGTGGCTTACCCCGGCCCAATTCCCGGACAGCCAGTTCATATTCCCCGCGGATAGCGATATCGAGATTTTTAAAGCGCTCCAGCACTTCTTTGTCCTCGGCGGCAAAATGCGCGCCTTTAGCCACGGTCATAATATCGGGATTTATTTCTTTTGCTATATCGCAAGCAGAGAGGTCGGCATATAGCGTCGGCGTTGTAACACTGACTATCAGCATATCAAAATTTCCGCCTTCCAACTCTTTCCTTAGATCCTGCCACGTCTTGTTCTCGGCAGGGCAATCTCTGATAACGCATCCAATCCCCTCTTTTTCAAGCACCGCCGCCATATAGGCGAGGTCGAGCGGCGTCCTCAAGCCGGAGGAAAGACCCTTTACCGGCACCTGACACCTGTCATCGCGTATATACATACCGGAAGGAGGATTTATAAGCAGGGCCCTTTTAGGCATTCTTATCCTTTTTTGATTCAAAGAGGCGTTCTAATAACCCGTATTTTTTAACGGTATGATACATAAGAGGAGAGGAGATCAGTAAAAATAAACCGCAACTTAACACTGCTCCGAACAGGTCTCTTCTTACCGATACTAAATTAGGATAATATGCCATATTTAAAAAGAACGCTATGACAATCAGGAGGGAAGGAAAATACATAGCGAATAAAAGCTTCAGATGTTCGAAGAGTTTTCGCGTATAGTATCCATAACCATAACATATCAAAAGTGTGGTAAAAATAATCTGGCTTATCAAAGTCGCAAAAGCAACGCCGGTAAGGTGCAAATGCAATACCTTGATGAAAAATAAATTTACAACAAGAGTTATGACCGCGCTTATGCCGTAAAGAAGTGCCAATCTCTTCTGCTCATAGATCGCTATAAGCAAATAATTCCAGGCATAAAGAAGGGCAGAAAAGAAGGTAGAGAACGCCACTATCTGCGCCGCAAATATCCCGTTTCTAAACCGGGGCAAAAAATAAGCTACGCAGAAAGGAACTAGTATTATGGTCAACCCTATCAAAACCGAATAAAAACAGGAAAATACCCTGTTTGGGATAACCAGATATTTTTTTATATCCTCTAGATTTTCCTTTTTGCCGAAGGCACGCATAAATTTAGGATACAATGTCTTATAGCTGAATTTAGGCAATAGGGTCAAATAATTAAATACCATGGTCGCGATACTGTAATAACCCAATTGAAGCCTGCCCAGGAAAAAGATAATCACTAATTTATCGATGCTGATTGAAACCAGATACAGGCCCCTAAAAAGAATCAAGGGCGTGCCCAGCTTGAGCAATCGCCATGTCTCATTAAGGTTAATCTTTACGCGAAGATCGAGTTTGCACTTACCCCAAAAATGATAAACGGCGATCGTCGTAATTCCTATCAAAATCATCGCGGTGAGAAGGCCGTTAAGTCCGAATTTGATCACAAAAATAATTTTTAAAGCTACCTCCAGAATAGTGAGAATAACAATGGCTAAACTCCACCATTTAAAACGTCCGTATGACTGCAATAAGACTTCGTAAAAAGATACTATCGTCTCAATGAAAATTAAAAGCGCTATAAAGCGAATGCCCGTTCCATTAACGTTCCCAAAAAAAGAAAATATAAATAGAGCTGTCCCGATATTAAAAGCGGCCAGCGTAATGAAAGTCAGTATAGTCTTTTGGACCTCTTCTACTTTACGCCGATCCCCTTTCCCCATATAAAAAGGCATTTCTCTCTCTAACGCATTTATCATCCCTAAATGGCTGAATCTGCCGTATTCGAGTATAAGCATTAATTCCGTATAAAGGCCCATCGTAAGCGGCCCCAAAACTTTCCGGATTATAAAACTTGAAAAAAATGTGGCTATCGTCGCGAGGTAGTTGCTGATAGTAAAAACAATGGTGTCGGATAGAAAACCCTCCCGCACGATCAAATCTAATATTTTATATTTCCAGTTGTTCGGCCTATTGTCTTTTTTCTTACTCATCTATCGGTCCCGCACATCATATCCAAGACACCCGCCGCTCTTGCACGGGCCTTACCGTCCAAGGCATGGGCATAGTCCCTTATGAATTCCTTCCTGCCGGCTTTCAGCCCGGAGATAGTCTTCTCGTCGGTCAATGCCTGTCTGACGGCTGACGGTAGATCCGCACCCTTATATACGCCTACCGCACCGCCTTTCTCAGCATAGGGAACCCTGTCCTGTCTCTTTGTCAGGTTGACCGTGATAAGCGGCTTATCAAAGACCATGGCCTCCAAGCCGACCGTCGAATCCTGGGTTATGACAAGTTCGGAAAAATATATCAATGTATATATATCGGTCTTCTTTGTGGCGACGGCATTATTATACGGACCCGCCATTATCCTTTCCCTATAAGGAGCCGTGTCCTCATAGGGGTCGGCCTTAATGACCAGCTGCTTGTTCGGAAACTGCCGCATCGCCTCCAATAACTTGCCGGCCATTACCCAAAAGAGGTCCTCAGTCCAGAAAGAGGAGAACCTGTTGACCTGCTGTGTGGCAAAAAGGACTATCCCCTTGTCTTCATCCAGACCCAGCCGCTTACATAACTCCTGCCTTGAGAATCGCGGTCTCCAGTCCGTCAAGATGTCAAAACGCGGATTGCCCGTTACCGCGAATCTCTCTGAGGGGTTCCCGAATCTCCCATACCACTCCACCGAGGCTCTCCCCCATGCCGCAAATTTATCCGCCAATAAAATATTGTGACCGTTAGACTCCGCCAATATCCCATGCTGCATAACGAGGGAAGGGATCTTATGAAGACGAAGGGCCAGTATCAAGGTCCTTTCCTGTTCTTTGACATCGTTCCTTAATACCGCTATTTTTATTTTTTTTCTTTGGATAACCTTCTCCAGCATGTCGATATTGGCCGCCGCCCTCGGCATGACTTCCGTAAAAAAAGCGCCGATCTTCCGGTCGAGCATCTCCCAGACCGGTATGCCGCCATATTCAAAAATACTCCGGAAATCCCCGTTCGAGGACAACTCCTTCCATCTCTTCCGGTATATTGTCCGGTCTTTCCGGGAGATTCGCGTAATCAAATTAAGTCTCGCGGTCAATCCTCCTTTCGTAAGAGAGGGTATGAAAGATATCTTTCCGCTCTCTTTAAAATATCCGCAAAGCTTGGCGTCGATCAACACAAAGCCGTTCTCTGCGTCTTTCTTCATCAATCGTTTATAAGAAAACCTATCCAGGGCATTTTTTAAGAATCCGGCCAACGAGCCGCGAAATTTTTTTACGCCAAAGAGAGGTTCTTTTTGTCTCAATGATATCTTCAGGATAGGGGTAACGGTAAGGCCAGCGTGTAGCTCCGCCGCTCCGATCAGCTCATCGCTATCTTCTATAACTACGACCTTTCCCGGCTTTTCCCTGGCGAGGACATTCTTTACTATTTCAAGGTTTTTAATCCTCGGGGTCAAATACTTCTGAAGATCGTATTCGAACAGTTTTCCCAGATGGATACCGCGATAAGCAGTTACATCTTTGTAAAGGTACCAGGATTTCGTTATCCCGCCGAAGACATAACCGTCTATCCTTTCACAGTCTTCTCTTGCGAGGAAATCTTCCGAGGTTTCGGTCCGCAACCCGGCGGCGGTCAGGGCCCGAGGGGCTTCCATCCCGAAAAAGACCATTAGATGGGGACCGGAAATATCGCGGGCGCGCCTCCTGAAAAATTCGCCTACTTCAGACAGGCTATCCCTGACATTGACAAGAAGGACGGCCTTTTTATCGTCGCCCTTCAAAAAATTTACGACGTCCTCTTCTCTCTTCATTTTGCTCTCTGCCCGACATCATCCCAATTTAACTGCTCGCCGGAAGAGATGTCCCTGACGGCCCGCTTCCCTATTATCTCGTCTAAAGAATTCGGCGATATGCCGAGGCCCGGCCTTCGCACCGTCAGCATATCCTCTTTTATAATCTCGCCCTTTTTGATATTACACCCGGCGACGATGCTCATTCTCGCGCTCTCGCGCGTCTTCTGTTCTGCCTCTTTGACCTCAAGAGTTTCTTTCCCCAAGACCTCCTCGGTCAATCTTATATTTTGAACCATCTTCGCAAGCAGAGAGGGATCAACGGAAAATGAATGGCCGGAACCAGTCCATGTCCTATCCAGGGTAAAGTGTTTCTCGATAACCTTCGCGCCCAAAGCTGCGGCGACGGACGGTATTATCATTCCTTCATCCGGCTCGGTGTGATCGGAACATCCGACTATCGCTTCCGGAAATAGTTCCGCTAATTTTCTGATACGCAATAGATGCGCGTCCTTGTTCTTGGTAGGATAACTTAGCGTGCAGGCCATAATGATTAAATCGTAATTGCCTTCCGCATATATCGTATCCACGGCTTCCCGTATCTCTTCTAACTCCGAGCCGCCGGTAGACAATATTATAGGTTTATTAAACCTGGCGATATGCTGAAGCAATCTCTTATCCGTGATTAGGCACGAGGCGATCTTAAATAAAGGCATGCCTAGATCATTGAGCATATCAGCGCTCCCAATGTCGAAAGGACTGGAAAAAACAATGATGTCCTTATTTCTTGCGTAATCAAATAAGGTCTTGTATTCAGGCTTATCGAACTTATCCAATTTTTTATAATACTCGTATTGTGACTTTACCGAGCTATAATTCCAATAGGTAGAGACATCTTTGGCCACTAATTTCTCGGCTTTATATGTTTGGAATTTTATAGCGTCAGCGCCGGCAGCCAGCGCCTCATCTATCATCCTCTTCGCTATTCCCATGTCGCACATATGATTGCAGGCGCCCTCGGCGATCACGAAAACAGGCGACTCTTTTGATATGATTTTATTCTTTATCTTGATAGCCAGCGGATGTCTCTTGCGTTCAAGCCGCACCCCGGCAAGCCGTAAATCCTTCGCGGAATGGATATTTGTCGCATCATCCATAATCGAACCCAGGTTTGTGCTTATCCTTCCGTTCCTTAATGCATCTGTCTTCAAAATCCTTATAGAGCCGTTCTTATGGCCGTCTGAATCAACGCTGATCAAATCATCCAGATCTTTTTCCATGGCGTACTTTATCGTTTTTTCCAGATCCGCGGCCCTGTCCGGATGATCGGGCTGCAAGGCAACTATATGGGTGACGTCTTTTTCCGCGATATTGCGTAAAGCATGGCGATAAACATCTACCACCGGCGTCTCTCCCCCCAACTCGGAAGTGCGCATAATAACTGATACGCCCTCCTGTTTTGCTAATATCGCTATCTCTTCTGAGTCGGTAGAAACATAGATCTTATGTATCGACTTACATTCCTTTGCCGCCTTAATCGTATGATACAGGAGGGGCTTTCCGCCTATTGAGACCATATTTTTCCCGGGGAGCCTGTTCGAATCTGCCTTTGCCGGTATTATAGCTATTATCATTTTATACCTCTTAGGATATCTCCTTTAGTGAGCGCCTTTGATCGTGTGCAAAAGTCCGTCATAATACAGCCCCATCTTTATCTTTCCGAGGCGGGACTGCCAGACATCAAGCGAACGTCTCCATTTCACCGCCAACCTGGCTTCGCTCTTAAGTCTTTCTTCGGCTTTCCTTTTTATGTCGACCAGTTCTTGATCGGAAAAATCTGTCAAATTGACCGCCAAGGTATCGGCCATTTCTCCGAGGCTCTCCAAAAATCCATCCTCATCCTGCTTGATGCGCCCCATCTTATTTGCCATGTCGTAAAGGACCGTCCCCGGATATGGTGTAGCGAAGAAGAAGCGGCAATTGGGCAGATCCGTCCTTTTGATAAAATTTATCGTTTCTTCAACGGTCTCTCTTGTTTCACCTATCATGCCGAGCATAAAAGACCCTATAACACGGATACCCGCCTGCCTGGTCAATTTTATTGCCTTCTCGGCCTGCTCGACCCTGACATGTTTCTTCATGATATCCAGGATCTTCTGACTGCCCGACTCGAAACCGAAACTCAACAAATCGCATCCGGCCGCTTTCATCTTCTTCAGGAGAGGCTCGTTTATAAGATTGACTCTTCCCGCGGCTCCCCACCGGATATTAAGGTTCTCTGCGATCAGTTTGTCGCAAAACTCATATACATGTTTCTGATCGCTTATGAAGAGATCGTCGATTATGGCGATGTACTGGACCCGGTATCTTTTTATAAGTTCCCTGATCTCGCTTATAATATTATCTATGGACCGCTTCGTGACTGTCCGGCCGAATACCCTGGAGCAAAAAATGCAATCGAACGGACATCCCCTTATTGTCGATATATTCAGACTCCTTAAGCCATGCTCCCTGTAAATAGGGTTCCTTAAATAGGTCTCGACCGGGAAATTCTCCCAGGCGGGGAATGGCAGCTTATTTAAATCCTGTATCCTTTCCCGCGGCGGAGTAAAAATAATCTTGCCGTCTTTCTTATAAGCGAGGCCTTTCACGTTGTCTAATCCTCCGGCTGCCCCCAACGTATCCAATAGCTCTTTACACGTAACCTCGCCCTCCCCGATGACCGCGATATCCACATTCGAGTTCTTCAATAAGGTCTCGGGATGGGCGGTAGCCACCATATTGCCGGCTATGATAACCTTATGGGGATGGTGAAATTTTATAATCGATGCCAGCCATTTGACATAGCGATAAGTCGAAGAGAGCCCTCCTATGCCGAAGCAATCGCAGTCGGATCCTGATATTATCTCTTCGACCTTCTTTTTGCCGTAGCCGTAACCGTCTATGTCCAAAACATCCACTTTATGCCCGTTATGCTGCAAGAAACTGGCGATATAGGCCAAGCCAAGCGGTATCTCTTTCGGGACTCTTTCATAGGGGGGATGGATTAATAAAATCTTCATTTTATCTATTTTAATTTATCAACGGCAGGAGTTCACCGGCTCGTTTCAAAAAGATCACTTTTGCTTCCTTACCGGTCAATCTCCTTGCTTTCTCCAGGGCCTCTCCGGGGGACCCTGCCCATAAGAATCCTAATTTCTCGGTTTCTTCCTTTGAGACCCCTTTTGAAACTAAAATAACTTTGGCTTTATCGGCCATAATTTTCCCGATTACGACCAACGTATACGCTCCCAATTTAAAATTTATCTCTTTCTTTTCAACCTTTTCTTTGAGCTTATACGGCTCTTTAAATCCTAATTCCAGGTATTGAGGAAACTGGGGCGCGACGCCATCGGGACAAGCCGCCAGAAGTATTATAATGCCGCCCTTTTTAATCGCGATCGCGGCCGGGAGTAGCCCCTTTACTGCCTGTCTTAAATCGATATCCGTCCCATAGGCGTCCGCGATAACGATATCTGCTTTTTGAGTTATCCCTACTCCGTATACCTCTTTGCAGATCTCCGCTCCCCTTTGGTGCGCTAGTACCGGATCGCCGCAAACCACTTTGCAGATATGGCCGTCCGGAGTCAGAACGGTGTTAATGATGAAACGCAGGCCTGCCTTTTTAGCGATCGCATTCATCTCTTTCCGCATCGGATTGTCGTTATTGCCAAGCAGGTCCGCTAAATCGTAATCCAGCGCTTTCCAGTGGATTTCTTCACAGGTTTTTTCGCCGCAAATTCCGGGGACAACGATTTTGCTCCCGCCGGAAAATCCTACGGTCGCATGCGGGACTATATTGCCTATGCCCATGATAAAATCGGCGTCCCGGACGATCTTATTTATGTATATCTCCGTACCGGCCGGCGTCTTTCCTAAAAAATAAAGTTCATTCATATTATTCCAATTATGATTGACGATCTTTACGCTGCCTGCGATCTCCGGCCCAAATTTATCGACGATCTCTTCCGATGTCATCGGCCTATGGGTCCCCGATCCTATCAATATCGTCGTATTTTCTTTTTTTATACCTGTCTCTCGGAATAAAACATTTAATATCTTTCCCGCAGGAGTATGCCGCGTATTATCGTCGCTAATAATTAAGATCTTGCTTTTCCCCTTTATCAATTCATTAATCGGCTTTGTGCCGATGGGATTTTTTAACTGCTCCGTTATTTCCAGATCTTCTCCCGCGCATCTTTTTGAATCCGGCATCTTGTAATATCCGCTGAAAAGATCTTTATCTATCTTGAGGATTTCGCCCGGATAGGTATCGGGTTCTATGATAATTTCTTCCAATGGTTATTTCCTTTTTAAATTGCTCGTGTATCGCCAAAACTTATAAATGGTTTTAAACTTAAAAAAATACGGCATATAAGAAAAATATCTGCCCTTCTTAGGCTGCGGCATGGGTCTCAGGGTCCCTTTTTTCATCTCTCTAAGGGCCTCTAATAGCAGCTCGGTCGCCATAATCGTCGTAATGTACCGTAAATGATAGATCTTGTCTGTGGCTGACAGCTTTATCTTTTTCTGGAAAACGACATCACCGGTATCCAGGTTCTCGTCAACTAAATGAACGGTGACCCCTATATTCTCAAAATCACCAAAATATATGGCCCATAAATCGCTGTTCAGTCCTCTATACTGAGGGACTATCCCCCGATGAATATTCAATACGCCCATTTTGGGGATCTTCATCAGCGATCTCTTGATTCTGCTCACACCGAATAAAATTATTACATCGGGACCTAATATTTCGATTTCCGACACTGACTTTTCGTCGTTAATATTGCGGACTAATTTAACGGGCACCTCTTTTGGTAAATCATAGGGTACATCTTTGAAAAAATGGGTTCTCTCAAAAAGGTCTTCCGCCACGTTCCACAGAGGCAACTGCCAGTAGGGGGAAAAAATGACGCGATATAGCTTCTTGCCTAATCCTTCGGGATTTCGTATTGTCTTTATAAGCGGCCCCTTCCTGTCGAGGCCGGACTTTTCAAAAAATACCGCCTCTAAAGGGAACTCTTTATTTACGCGATTAATAAAATATCTGTGATGCTTCCTATCGGTAGAAAGCACTATGATTTTCATTTGCCGGTTTCCTTCAGATAATCCAACATAGATTTTTCCGCTATCCAATAATTAAACGGACTGTCTATCTTAATGCTCTCTTCGGGAAGCATCGTTATGTGGCCGATCTTCGCGCCTAAAAAATTATCCTTTTTTATCGCCGATGTCCTTGAAAGATAGATCGCCCCATTCTCCCTGTATAAAGCGTCGCGCTCCAGCCGAAGCAATCTCTTCTTCGCTAAAGGGGCGAGGCCGCTCTTTGTATGACGATAGTAAAAATTGAAGTCCTCGCATACCGATACGATGCTATCCGCGTCAAAGATAAGCATCGTGTCTATGGCCTTTTCGATATGTATATGCTTCCTCAAGGGAGTGTGGATATATAAAAGCATAACGGCATAGGGCCGGTAATTCTCTTTTTTTCTTAGAGCGGAAAGTACGTGATTTACGGTGGGCTCAATCCGAGAGTTAGGCCTGGATAGCTCGGGCGGGCGCTTGATCGCCGTTATTCTGGGAAAACCCCTGGCGAACTTAAGAATTTCTTCGTCATCCGAAGTTACCACTATTTTATCCAAAAGGTCGGTCTTTAAGGCCTCGGAAATCGTGTAATATATCAGCGGCTTGCCCGCTATCTTTTTTAACGCCGCGTCTAAAAGGGTATTGGATTGCTTTCTTACCGGGATAATTGCCAGGATCTTCGGTATGCTTTTTCCGAATTTGGCCTTTACAAAGCTCCGTTTTGCCCGATGTCTTGCCGAAAGGATCTTCTGTTTATCCTGTGTCAAGCTCTTGCCGTGTTGCCTGTAGTAAAAGAGGGGCACATTGACGTTATAGGGTTTATATCTGCCTATAAATCTCAGCCACAGCTCATAGCCGTCCTGGCAGGGCAAGGTCTCGTCATATCCGCCCAATTCTATAAGACAGGATTTTCTTATCATGGTGCATGCCCCGTGGGCCGGCAGGTCAAGCAACGCGACCTCTTTCCCTATCTTCTTCCTTCTCTCGAGGTCGATGATCTCACCGTCCTCGTCGACCCTGTAATAATCGGGGTAGACCAATCCGACGTCCGGGCGGGTATCCAGGATATTCGATAGGACCAACAGGGCATTTTCATCCAAATAATCGTCCGCGTCCAACCGCATGATATATTTACCCCGGGATAACCTTAAGGCAATATTGTTGGTTACGGTCAATCCTTTCTTGTCCTGGCGGAGGATCTTGATCTTGGGATGGCCGCCGAACTTTTTAAGGATATCGACGGTATTATCCGTGGATCCGTCATCTATGACTATAAGTTCCCAGTCATCGAATTTTTGCTTGACGACGCTATCGATGGCCTGGCTTAAATATTTCCCGTAATTATGGGTCGGAATATAAACCGTTACTTTTGGCATTTTTCAAGAAGTGAGTTGATTATCCGTACTATTTTCATGCTTGCTTTTCCGTCGCCATATACCTTTGGCCGCTTCA
>JAGUXU010000201.1 GCA_020061685.1 Candidatus Omnitrophota bacterium | reverse complement strand
CCTTTTTCATAACCGGCCCCGGAACCGACGCCATACATACCGAAGAAATCGCCCATCATGACCATGATGCCGTAATTGTTATACAGGTCCCTTAATATCTCCTTGTTGGAAGCGTGATTGTATAACCTGATGGTATTCGCGCCCATATCCTTCATCAATTGAAAGTCCCCGATTGCCGGTTCATCGCTATCTTTAATATTATTGCGGTTTTTATCTACCCACGAATCATAAGGGCCGTCTATCTTGCCGTTCTTGTTGTAGTCCATCTGCATCCAGTCCTGCAGCGTACCATCTTCAGCGCTCTGGCCCGGCAACGTAGTCCCATAAGTCAACGCCTTGATGATATACGGCTTGCCGTCGACCAATAACTGCCAAGACTTGTTCTCGTATTTAATTAACTCGACCTTTGGCCCGAATTTTCTCTCGACGATCTTCAAAGTTGATAAATCAACGTTTTCCCTTGCCCTGTCTCTGGCGGTATAGCGGATAAACTTCCCGGGATTGACGATGATGATATCATTTTTGGTATCTGTGTCGCCGAAGGATTCAATCTGGACCTCGCAATCCTCTAATTTCAATTCTAATTCCGGATGCTTATCACAAATATCGTCGATAATATTTACCGCTGCCGGAGCGATATACCAGATAAATGTCTTCTCTTGCGCCCAGCCTATCGCATCAGGATAATGGATAACAATCGCGTATAAGGCCTTGATGGCATGTTCATAAAGTCCGGCTTTCTCTAAGGCCATGGCTTCGTAAAACAATTTAACACCCGGGGCTTCGTACGCAAGTGCCCATACAAAGAAATCTGCCATGGGGTCCTTGCCATTGCAGTGCGCCCAGTAATTACCCTTTAACCTGCCCTCGTTTAAAAGCTGCTTATAGAGGGGGTCTTTATAAATATTCGCTTCCGGATATGGATATATGCCCTCTCCGACCGCTTTGGCCAATCCCTCTTTATTGGTGATAGTATATTTATATTGCGGCGTACCGATGCCTTCGAATTTGCCGTATTTTGCGTAATTGACAATCCGCTCCCTGCCGGGCTCGTAAAGTTTTATTCCCGTCTCTTCGGCAAGAATTTCGCCTTGGCAAAAAATAACTGAAAAACATATTATTAATAACATTTTCTTCATTATGTCTCCTCCGGTCTTAAAATAATGATAACAAAAAGGAGATTTCTGTCAATCTTTAATTAGTTTAATCAGAAATCTCCTTTTAAAACGTTACTTTATTTCTTCGAGTGAAAAATTATCGAAATCCGTCGGATTGGCCGGAGTAGCATTACTCTGGTAGACGCCGAAATCGATACAGGCAAAGGCGGCTCCTTCGGGTGCGATCTGTTTGCCGGAATTATAGTTGACCCATTTGCCGCGCTCACTCTTCTGCGGGGCGACGGTCCAGGCTGTGCCCATCTTGTTTTTGTTGGCATCATACCAATCAAGGGTAAGCCAGCAAGCCCAGTTTTCTTTATCGCCGTTTGAAGGAACGGATACGCTCGCCTTGAACTCGTAGGTTTTACCGGTAGTCACCGGAACTACCTGCTTCATACTGCCATCCCACCAGCAACGAAGGGCTTTTTTGCCGTCCGGCAGATCAAGAGGTGACCAGTTATTGGGATTGTAGGTATTGGTCCATTTATCCCATCCTTCTTCGAAGGAAGGGTCGACTAATAACTCTTTGGCTTCAGCCATCGAAGATACAGCCAAAGTTAAGCCTAAAATAACTATAGTTATAATGTTTCTCATCTTACTTCTCCTTTCGTTTTTTTATTTTTAATAAATAACAAGCGTTTGCATAAATATATCACATAATCTCAATTTGTCAAGGGTAATTTTTTGCTTTTTAAGGTCATTTTTCATAAACTATCCCGTCTAAATAAAAGGTACACCCTCCGGGATTCCTGCCTTCGGTAATTACAAACCCGAAACCAGTAACTATATTTTTTAAATCTTTTTTCTCCAAGCTTATGCTATATTTTTTCCATCCCTTCGTCAATATCACATTTTCCATCTTTCCGGCACAGGTATCACTGGATGTTTTTCCTGAAGTAATGCCTCCCATCAGGAAAGTAACAATTTCACCGCCTTTTTCCCCTCTGGCCCAAAAAGTCAACTTTTTAGCGAGGGTTAAGTTATAGCCCCCTTCTTTGTCACCCCAGTTGTCAAGAGGTTCCTGCCAATAGCATCCGGCCCAGCCTTGCCCCTGTAATTTTTTGGCGGAATAAACCCATTTGATACAAGTCCTGCCTTCATGGGGGCTATTCATCGAATCACTTATCGCCAAATCGCCCCAATCGCCTAACCAACCCGACGCGATATAATGATTCTTTGTATCTTTATCAAGATATACGACAAAAGGCATGGATTCTGCCTTTCTCTCTTCGGCCGATGAAGTTGCTTGGCAGAAAGCCAGCAAAAGACTTGCTATTACCGCTAATAAAGTTATGTTCTTCATTATACCGCCTCCCTTCTTTAAAAGAATTATATCATGTCCGTTAAAAAGCGGCGCTTAAATAAACAAATATTATAATTGCAGAAAGAGGTTCCCTCTCAACCTAATTAAGATCAGGGGGAACCTCTTTCAAATTAACAAGGCTGCGATTTAGTTTCTCTTCCTTCTCGTAAGACCGAATAGACCGAATAACCCCGTTCCTAACAATAACATAGATGCGGGTTCTGGAATCGGTTGTCCGTTAAGCGCGAAGTTGTCAAAGTCGGTCGGGTTAGCCGGAGTAGCGCCCGTCTGCCAAGTTCCGAGGGTAGCAGCGCCATAATAGGCATTACCCGGAGCTATTTGAGCTCCAGATGAATAGTCATGCCATACGCCTCGTGTGTCGTTCTGAGGGGCGTAGCTCCAACCGGTACCTTCAATTTTTGTACCATCTGCTCTTAGCCAGTCTAAGCCTACATAAGAACCCCATGAGCCCACACCACCACTTGGAATATAGGCACTTGCGGTCAAGGCATAGGCCGTGCCCGGTACAATGCGGACCCGCTGATTTAAATTACCATCCCACCAGGAACGGGCAGCATAATTACCTTCGCGGACATTGGCTTCAGTAGGTGTGATATCACCGTAAGATTTTGTCCATCCCGAAAGGTCTCCTGTTTCGAATCCGGGGTTGCTCAAAAGCTGAGAAGCGCTGGCTGTCCCTGCGACTAAAATCAAGCAAGTCACCATCACTATCAGTTTCTTCATTGTTTCACCTCCTTTCCTATTAATAAAGATTTGAATTTGTTATGCAATCGCTTGTAATACATATCAAAAAAAATAGCCATTATGCAAGCGTTTGTAGAAACATTACCTTTATACCATATATCTATAACTTGTCAAGGGTATTTTTTTGCTTTTTTTAAGGACGGCTACTTTTTACCGCGGCAGGAATCTCTGATGATGAGCTCGGTAGGGATTTTTATCTTATTAGTCCCGAGGGGAGTCTTGTTAAGTATATTTATGAGCATCTCGCAGGACTGGTACCCTATCTCGTAACCAAACTGCTTTACCGTCGTCAGGGGAGGCGTCAGGTGGGCCGCGAATTGTGCGTCATCAAATCCGACTACGGATATATCGCCGGGCACTTTGAGGCCTGCTTCCCGTACGCCCTGGAAAACACCCATTGCGATCTCATCATTACCGGCGAAGATGGCGGTGGGCCGGAGTGTCCTGATAAGCAATTCCTTCGCGCACGTATAGCCGCTTGTTACGCCGTTCTGGAAAGACCCCGCGATGACCAAGGAGCCGTCAAGCGGTATCTTCTTCTTCTTTAATGCCTGAACATATCCCTTTGTCCGTTCACGGCTTGCGGAAAATGTCTCTTCTCCCGTAATAAAACCGATCCTCCTGTGCCCCAGGTTGACTAAATAATCGACAACCGACTTAGCTCCCCCCGCATTATCGGAAGCGACGCAATTTACCTCCGGCTCCTTAAAGAACCTGTCGAGTAGGACAAAAGCGATATCTTCCTTTACGAGAGAATTTAATTCATCGATGGCAATATGCTCATTGATGAGCAGAAAACCGTCCATTCGCCTGCCCTTTATGAGAGGTAAATAGATCTTCGACCTTTCCTTGTCTTTTACAGTCGTAAGTAGAAGACTATAATTACTTTCATCGGCCTTTTGCTCTATCCCTCTTAAGACCTCGGCATAAAAGGGTCCTTGCAAGGCGGTCATGTCCGGCAAGACAAGGCCTATATTATGGCTTTTCTTCGAGGCCAGGCCTCT
>JAGUXU010000126.1 GCA_020061685.1 Candidatus Omnitrophota bacterium | reverse complement strand
GAAGGGGGCCCTCATAGTCGGGAGCCAGAAGGAAGTCGATCCCGCGAAGCTGGAAAAGAAAGTAGGGCTGATATTCCAGACGACGCATTCGATAGACCTCTGCAGGGACGTGCTCGCCGAGATCATGAAGACAGCCCATGAGATAAAGATAATAAATACGATATGCGCCGATATACGGAAAAGGCAGGAAGATTCCGTTGAATTGGCCAAGAAGGCCGATCTCATGATCGTGGTAGGAAGCCATCACAGCTCCAACACCATTAAGTTAAAGAAACTATGCCTAAGGTATAACAAGAACACGATCCAGATAGAGACGGCGAAAGACCTTACGCCGCGGCAGTTAAAGGGCGTCAAATCGGTAGGGATAATAGGCGGCGCCTCGACGCCGGATATATTGATCGAGGAAGTGAAGAAGAAACTCAAAGGAATGGATTGAGATGAGAAGGACGGCGATCATATTCGCGCTATTTTGGGAACTTTGGCCTTTGGCACGCAGGCTAAATGTCCCGTTCTTTAAGGCGATAAACCGCCGGGTGATAGTAAAAGACGGAGATATCATCTTGATAAGGAGCGGGATGGGCAAGGAAAGGGCGGCGGAGGTGACCGAGGACGTGATAAACGAGTTTCATCCCGGCAATATCGTCTCGGCCGGTTTTTGCGGCGCGTTGATCGAGGACCTAAAGGTCGGCGACATCGTCATCTCCGATTTTGACGACGGAAAGGTATTCTGTTCTCCTCGGCCTTTGTACACTTACGAAGACAAGATGGCCGCCCATCGCGAGCACAATAAGGCGATAGCGGTGGATATGGAATGCGAAGGCATCGTATCCGTCGCCAGAAAATACGGCGTCCCCTGTATCGCCATAAAGGCTGTCAGCGACGAGCTTCACGACGAGATCCCCGTTCCCTTGGCCATGCCGGCCTCTCCGGCGAAGTTGATCCGGCTGAAACGTTCGGCTACGGTCGCCGCAGAGAGATTGTCGAAATTTTTATTTGATTATATAAATAAAGGAGCCGACTTATGAAGATCGTCCCCGCGGTATTGACGGACAATCCTCAGGAATTGGAAAGGATGATCGCACAGGCAGAGGGTTTTTGCGACCTCGTCCAGATAGACATAATGGACGGGAAGTTCGTGCCTTCAAAGAGCGTATCGGCCGAAGACCTGGCGAAGATAAAGACGGACCTGAAGATGGAGGCCCATCTTATGGTTGATGAACCGACCAAGTATCTTGAGCCTTTTAAGAGGGCGGGCGCAAAAAGGATAGTCTTTCATTACGAGTCCAAAGAAGACCCGTCCGAGGTGATAAGAAAGATCCGTGGCCTCGGCCTGGAGGCAGGAATAGCGATAAATCCGGAAACGCCGGTGGTCGCCGTTGAAAAATTTTTTGGGGACATAGACATCCTGCTTTTCTTATCGGTTAATCCCGGCTTTTACGGCAGCAAGTTCCTCCCTGAAGTCTGCGGGAAGGCGAAGGCGCTGAAGGACAGAAAGGATAAACCCCTGATCGCCATGGACGGAGGGATAAAGGCGGATAATATACTTTTGATAAGGGACAGCGGCGTCGATATAGCCTGTGTCGGAAGCGGGATTTACGGCAAAGGCGGCGCGAAAGAGAATTATCAGAACCTATTAAAGAGGTTGAGCGGCTAAAAGGGCACGAAAGGTTTGATTTTCTTGACACGTGTGGTATAATTATAACAAAGAGGAGGGAGAAGAGATGCGTTTCTTGGTCATTCTTCTATTAGCGGTGACAGTGATATGCCTCGAGACGGTACCTGCGGTCGCAGCGGACGCCAGCGGTCTCTTGAAGACAGGCCTAGTCGGCGCCGCGACAGGTGCGGTAGCTGCCGGAGCTTCAGGCGGTAAGGCCGGAAAAGGCGCTTTGATCGGCGCCGGTACGGGGATAGCGGCGGGAGCGATCGCCGATGCCTTGATGCCTTCGGAGAAACAACAGCCGGCGCAGGCCGCGCCGTCGGATTCCGGATTTGAGTCCGGCTACACAAAAGGCTACGAGTCTGGCTATAAGGCGGGTTTCGACGCGGGGTTGAAGGCCCAGAAATAGCCATAGATTTAAGTCTCAAAGAAGCCCTTTGATGATTGCATCGGAGGGCTTTTTGTTTTATAATATAGCCCTACCGTAGAGGAAAACAAATGCGTAGAAAAAAATCCAAAGGCGGACATGTCGGCGCCATCATGAGGAAGGAATTTCTGGCGGTCTCCGATCTTTCCACCATAGAGGAGACCATAAGACATTTTCGCGGCGCCCCGCTTGAGAAGGTCCTCAAGCCCTCTTATATATACGTCATAGATTCGGAGGATCATCTGGTCGGTGTTGTCCAGATGCGCGACCTCTTGAGCCGTTCGCCGGACACGCATGTCAAGGATATCATGCTCAAGGACGTCGTGAAAGTCGATATCGAGACTGACACGAGAGAAGCGATGCGGCTGTTTGTCGGGCATAAATTTTTAGCGCTGCCGGTCATAGATAAATCTCAGAAGCTGGTCGGCATAGTCACGGCCGATGACATGGTGGACGCCGCCGGCCTGCAGGCAGAGAAAGATATCGCGAAGATAGTCGGAACGAGCGTTGACGAGATAACGAGCCGTTCTATACCGAAGATAGTAAGATTGAGACTGCCGTGGCTCGCCGTCAGCGTATTAGGCGGCCTTACTTGCGCTTTTATCTCGGGGTTATTCGAATACGAGCTTAAGAACGTCATAGCTCTTGCGCTTTTTATACCGATCGTATTAGGTCTTTCAGAGAGCATCGGCATGCAATCTTCTACCATCGTGGTAAGGAATATAGCTTTGGGCAGGGCCACGCTTAAGGATGTCGGGTGGCTTTTGCAAAAGGAGATCTTAGTAGGTCTTATCGTGGGGTTGATCTGCGGTCTTTTTGTGGGAGGCACGGCCGCGCTTTGGCAGGGTAACCCGAATTTGGGGGGCGCTTTGGCGTTTTCAATGTCGCTGGCAATCACTGTCGCCGGCGTTATCGGTTCTTTCCTG
>JAGUXU010000063.1 GCA_020061685.1 Candidatus Omnitrophota bacterium | reverse complement strand
CCCCGCGTATTTTACGATTTTCTGGGAAAGGTATTTAGGCGATTTATATACGTCAAAAAGCGGGAAAACCAGGTATGTCAACAATGTATTTAAGATTATCATAGCCGTCGCTATGTAGGCCAGCGTCCGCGGCCTGCCGCTCATCCTGTTCTCCCAATAATAGGCTACCGCGATAGCGGCGGCCGGATAGAGCGGCAGAAGGTATAAGTCATTCTTGGATTTGGAGACCGTGAAAAAAAGAAATATCGAGAGAAACCATATAAAGATCAATTTGACGCGGTCTTCCCCCATCTTGTTTTTCATGAGGAATATGACCGCCGCCGGCAGGAATACCGTCCACGGCATAAATTCCAGGGGGAACCTGATGAAATAAAAGTAAAACGGCTCTTTATGGTCAAAGGCCTCCAGGAACCTTCCGAATATCTGATTCAGGAGCAGCTCTTTCGTATAGGCCTCCCCTCCCCTGGCGCATGCGGGGACCAGCCAGGAAACGACTATAAGGATGAAAGCCGCCAGGCCCATCGTAAATTCTTTCGTGAATAATGAGCGCATATTTTTTATAAAATACGCGTAAAATATCATTACTAATAAAGGCAAGATGATACCGATGGGTCCTTTTGTCAGGGTTCCCAGCCCCATCGATATGAACGCGGACAGATATGTTATTAACCTTATATCCTGTCTATTTAAGCCCAGGTAGAGAAGGTAGACAGCGGATAAGGTAAATAACGTAAATAGCGGGTCCAGTATTACCCACCGCGCAGCGCCCAGATACGCCAGGGACGTGACAAGGATAAGGCTTGAGAAGAGAGCGACCCGTTCGTTGAATAATTTTTTGGCGAAGAGATAGGTTATGACGGCGCCTCCGGTCGCCGCAAGCGCCGAAGGGAGTCGGACGGAAAATTCGGAAAATTTGCCGAGCATGATACCGAAGACGGATATCAGCCAGAAAAATACAGGCGGCTTCTGCGCGTAGATCTCGCCGTTCCGGCGAAGCGTGATCCAATCCCCGCTATCGACTATCTCCTTTGAGACGACTGCATAACGGGTCTCGTCAGGCGACCACAACCCCCTCTTCCCCAGGCCGAGGAAGAACAGGACCGCGCAGACAGCAATAAGGATTATCAGAGGAAGTAAGCTTTTATGGGATGACATCTCGTTTTTTATTGTGTATGAGCATTATATTCCTGACATAGACCATCGAGCCGACGGACTGCCCCAGGATAAAGACAGGGTCTTTCCTGTATATCGCGTAGATAAGCAATATTACACTGCCCAGTATGCTTAGATACCAGAAGGCATCGGGTATGACGCTTTCCCCTTTTTTCTCGGAGACGATCCATTGCACGACGAACCTCATGAAGAAAAAGAACTGTCCAAAGAGCCCGAAGACGACCCAGAAATTCAAATTAAAAGGATTTAGGTTCATATCTCCTCCCACTTATATCTTAGATGCCTTTTTTTCATCCAGCTTACCGCCAATAGGTCCAGGAAAGGCCAGACGAGCCTTTTTCTTACGTTGTATTTTGATTTGCCGTATTTTCTGGAATGATGCGATACCTCTACCTCGGCCACCTTAAATCCCTCAAGCCCGACTAATGTAGGCAGGAACCTGTGCATGCCGTTGTATAATTTTAAATTATTAAGACATTCTTTTTTATACGCTTTTAGGGAACAACCGGTATCTTTGATGTCTTCGCCGGTCAGTTTATTCCTTATATAATTGGCGATCTTTGATGAGAGCAGCTTAAGCAAGGGATCCTGTCTCTTCCTTCTCCAGCCGTAGGCCATATCGCAGGTCTTTAGTTTTTCGACCATTTTGGGTATGTCATTCGGGTCATTCTGGAGGTCCGCGTCAAGGGTAACTATTATATCCCCTTTAGCCGCTTTGAAGCCGCAGTCAAACGCTGCGCTCTGTCCGCAATTTCGCTCGAATCTGATTATGCGGATCTGAGAGCGGGTATTTCTAAGGTCCCGCATGACAGCCAGACTTTTGTCGGTCGAACCGTCATCGACAAAGATGACCTCAAATTCTTCCCCCATATTTTGCATTACCGGAAATATGTTTTCCGTCAAAAGGGGTAGATTCTTTTCTTCATTATATACAGGTATCACTATGGATATTATCATGGTTTTAAAAGTTTAGAAGTTTTAATAAAAAACCCCCTGGGGAATTACCCCAGGGGGTTTTTACATTCAGTTTCTAACTAGAAGGCAACCTTAACACCACCGGTGACGATCACAGCTTTATCATCGCTTAAGGTGACAGCGTTAGTGTTGTCTTCAAACAAATTACCGGGGAGGAACACACCGCCGCTTAGATCGAACTGGACATCTTCGGTGTAATCATACACCAAAGAAGCGTCGATCTCTTGTCCGATGTGCCTTCCGCTTCTGCTGCTCTGGGCGACACCACTGCTTACAAAGTTGGTGACTTTATCCGCTGCCCACCAGTTTAAATATCTGGTCTTGAGCGTCAAGTCTTCCAGGGGCATCAAACCGCCGTCTACATAAAACAGATGGCTGTTTGTGTTGCCGGACGGGGCTAGATAATCCAATGTCCTGTATATGCTGCCGCCTTCCTGATTGTAAGAAGCGCCGGCTCCATACTGATAGTCGCGGATGTATGAATAGAATTTTCCGCTATACATCGGATCCCAACCCTTGAACCTGCCGGAATTACCCGCTTTGTTACCCGAACGGAAGACGTACCCTAACCCTAAATTCGGTTTATAGGTAACATCTTTCCAAAGGTAATTACCCGAAAGGTCCACAGCCCAACCGGTTCTTCTTCTTTCCAGAGCACCGCCGTCTGTGCTGTTATTGTATGTACCGATTGTATCATACAGCCTGCCCCACTGGAAAGCGCCTTCACCCTGAAGGGTCAGGTTTTCAACCGGCTCTATGTCTCCTCTTAAACCGAAGACATGGACATGGTCTCTTTCGTATATTCTGGCTCCAACACCGGGAACTGTATTATCCTGTACGGTACCGGCATTTGCTATATCAACTGGATGTATATAACCTAGGTCAGAATTGAAGCCATCGTCATTCTTGTAGAACCAATAGCCCTCTGCCTTGGCGTTGTATACATCGAACTTGTAACCGACGTTTACTCCCATCACTTCTTCATCATCATCGGTGGTATCGGTTTCATTGATCTTGGCATACATAGCATCGATCGTCCAAGGATCAAAGTCCAATGTCGCGCGGATGGCATCATAGTAGGTGTCGATAGAATACTGCCCACCCATGAATCCGCTGATAGGAGTAGCTACTGATGCAGCGTTTGGATTGAACGGGTTTGCGCGCGTATCCACTACTGTTGGACGCGGGAAAGCACCGTTCGGGTCCCTGAAGATACCGGGCCCGATTATTAAACCGGTTCCGTACATCAGGTCCTGACGTCCTATCTTCAGCGTCAACGGCTGATAGAAGAACTCTTTAAGTGTTATGTACGCTTTGTTTAAGCTGATGTCGGAAGCGACATCGCCCCATCTTGTCTGATTGTCCAGGACAATAGCTGCCGAGACATTGTCCGTCAGATCAGACTCAACCCCGACCGTAATGGTCGAGAGCAGGAAGCTGTCCTCGTCCTCGTTAATGGAGTTGCCTGAACCAAGAGGCGCCTGGTTAGGTCCGCGAGGAGCCGTGCTTTCCTCTCCCTTATTCCTTAAGTCGAAGTTGTTCATGAAGATCGCGCGCTCATCTATGGAGCCGCTGACCTTGATGTTCTGTACCGCAGCAAACGACGGCGCCGCTATCGCGATCGCTATCGCCGCTACGACTAGAACTTTCAATAACTTCATTTTTATCTCCTTTTTATGAGTTTAACTTTATATTTCTTAAACAGGTTTTTAGATAACCTACTCTAGAAACCCACATAATTTCTATCTATATGCTCATCATCATGAGTTTGATAACTTCCGGCTTTTTATGTTCATCCCTCCTTTCCCGCCATTATTGAAGCTATCCATGATGGTAAAGCCTTATTTAGTAATGTCTTAAATTAACATAAGGGGTGATTTTTGTCAAGTACTTTTTTATGATTTTAGGGGAATATTTAACTATGGCATTGGCTTGCTAATATGCCACTCTACATTAGTGCGGGTTGCCTCAAAAACCTCAATTTATTGATCAGGAGCTTGCCCTTGCCTCCGGATTTGGTGCTGACGGCGAAGGATAACCTTCTTATCCGGTCTAATCTTCTGTCCCCGCCCCATAGATAAGAGACATCGGCGGCATCTATCGTTATTTCTTTCCACTCGCCGTTTGTCGACGGGATGTCTAATTTTTTGCCGAAGGTGCTGCCGTTCATATCGATCAATTTGAGTTCCAGGACATTAGTATCCCCGTCTGCCTTGACGAAGAACTTAAAGGCGTATTTCTCCGGAAGGGTCAGGTACATATCTTTCTCGATGGCGACCCATCTGGCCTGGCCGCCGCCTCCGAGGTCATAGACAAGCTCAAGGGCATTACCTTCCCTGCCCGGCACAAGGTTCAGGTTTAGGGATGCGTTCTGGGACTGGGCCTGATTCCATCCGGCCTTAGTCGCGAAATCATCCAGCGTGCCGCCCTCCCAAAGCGGCGAATCGGCGAAGTTGTTGAGCGAAAGCGCGGCCTGTTGGAACGCGGCGTTATCAAGATGTTCAAAGGCTATATTGTTGATATAAATTTTTCCCTTGCCCTCGCTTACCTGAGAGAAATCGAAATTAAAATTTATTTTTTTCATCTTCGTCCGGTCGGTGATAAAACCACCCCAGTAAGAATACGTCGGATTATAGCTCATGTTGGCGCCGCCAAACTCCCTTAATGGGATGACTATCTTTTGCCATTTATCGGTCACCCCCCTGAACTTGTAGACCGCGCCGTTATTCTTTCCTTCGAGTTCTATCCTGAAGGAATGCGTATATCTTGAGTTCCTGTCACCCATCACATCGAAAGAGAGCGCGTTGTAGCGCGAAACGTCCGCTGAATTTAAATCTTTTGGGAACGAGGCGGGTTTGGCGGAAGTGAGGTCGTAACCCATCACATATGAGTCCTCAACGATCAACGGCGCAAGGTTGACGTCCTCGCCTCTTCTTAAGGGCTCGAACGGCGTCGTATCCCTCTTGCGGTATATATCACGGTAGTCCGGATGCGGAGAGAAGTAGTCCTTTAATAATTCCCTGCCTCGCTGGACCATGGGGTCCTTTTCAAAGGTCTTCCAGATCAACCCGTCTTTTAAGTAATTGGCCAGGCTAATGAACAACATCCCCTGATCAAGGGCCGTCAGGTAAGCGTTCGCAATTTGCTTTGAATCTATATCAACGGCATCCCTGAATCCAAAGGCATATCTTTTTCCGGTTATCTCGAATTCGGAGCGTAAACCGTATCTCTCAAGGTTTTTAAGATTTTCGACCACCTTATTAGGATAATAGATTATCGCCAGCGCCGAGGCATGGGGAGTCACGACGTTACCGCGCAACCCTCCCCACCCCAGGTAATCGGACCACGGGGAAGTCGAGGATGACCAGCCCCATACGGGAGATTCGGATTCGCGGGCGTAAAGCATCTGGGCGTAGGCAAAATCAGCCATTGATTTTCCCGTGATAGTCTCTCTTTCATCCAGGAAGAGGCCGCATATCCCCTGCATAAATATACCGCCGCCGTACCAGCTCGGTATCATTACCTTTAAGCCGTAATGTTCTTCGGTCTCCCGCCTGAGGGTATTCCATGTCTCGGCGGGCGCGGCGCCGGAGGCGATGACAAAAAAGGAGGCAAGCCTGGTATCGGCCGCCAAGAGGTCCATATTCCACGCGGACATCTGTTTCCTGACGACATCGTAACCGCCGTACATCCTTTTTGTGCCGGGATCGTAGAATATGGACCAGTTCATCCTGTCTAAGAGCGCGCTGCATTTATCGCGCAATTCAGGGAACTCCTGGCGCGTTATGATAAGGCCCGCGGGCAATTTATTGAAATCGGATACCGCGCTAACGCCTTCCGTGGCTTTCGTGATGCCTTTTACGCTGATCCAGTTCACGAAGAACCCGTTCCAATGCTCGAGTTTTCCGAGGCTGTCCAATATCTTTCCGGCTTTCTTGATCGCTTCCTCGCGCGGGATGAAACCCATCTCGGTCGCTGCCACGAGGCTTGTCAGGTATAATCCTATATTGGTGGTATTGGTGATATCCCCTTTTTGGTCGGTATCGTACGGAAAGCCCGTCTCGGGGGCGACGTAGAAGTCGATATTAGCCCAGGTATCCTTTGCCAACGCCAGCAGGTACTTAGTATCTGCTTCCGGGGTCGTGATCTCGATGCGCGGTTGGGCATATAGGAGGTCTGCGGGGCCCGGGAGCATCAATAACAGAGCTACCAGTAGGGCGGACTTATTTCTCATCTTTTATGATAATAGCGCTTCTGTTTTGAAGCAGCATATGCCGTCCCGCCGCGTATATTTCCTTCGGCTGGTCATGATAATTGAATATGAAGGTAAAGTCGGCCTTATTGCCCGCTCTCTTTACGCGGTGCAGATCGCAAGAAAGAGAGTCCCTGGGGGGCTTAAGCCCTATCTTCCCGCACATCTCGCGGATTATGTCTATATGATAATCGAAGATGTGAGTAAGGCCGAAACCGATGATAAGGACTTCCCCCTTCCCTATCTTTTTCTTCACGGCGCAGGGCTTGTTTCCATCCGCGCTCCTTGCGAGGACCTCCGATCCCCTGATCTTTAAGATAGATGTCTCCGCTTCGGTCATGCGGTCTTTGCCGTCCATATACATCAGGTTCTTTCCGGCCTTGGTTATTCCGTCTATGCCGAGGAAGTCGATAAGATAATCCTCCCTCTTCAACGAAAGGTCCTTCTCCGGGACCTGATAATACAGTATCAGCTTCCCTCCCCGCTTCACATATTTCGCCAGTTTTTGCTGAGTCGCCTTATCCATAAAATCGAGGCTGAATACGCAAAGATACGGAGCTTTATTTATTTCCGCCTGAGAAGCCCTTTCTATATCCAGCATATTAAAATTGAAACCGGCAAGGATGAGGAGCCTTCCTATTCCGTCAAAGAAGAGCCGGTCCCTGAGAGAATTTATATTATCTATGAGAGGCCCGCGAAGATACTCGGTCATGTAGTAAGGCATATAAACGCCGACCGATAGGTCATACACGTTCTTTGTCGCCGCCAAGTCCGCGCCGTTGCGTTTAAGGAATTCCCCGAATTCCCTGATCGGCTCTAAATGGGGCCTTTCCTTTCCCTCCGATGAGATTGGCGCCTGCCATTCATGGTACGTGCTGCGTTGGGCTATCTCTTT
>JAGUXU010000172.1 GCA_020061685.1 Candidatus Omnitrophota bacterium | reverse complement strand
TCAAGGAACTTGAAGGGTCCCGCAGGATATTCGAGATAGAGATACCCGCGGATGTGATAACCGGGAAATTCGAGGAAGTCTACAGCGAGGTACAGAAAGAGGCCGAGGTCCCGGGTTTCAGGGCAGGCAAGGCGCCGCGGTATCTCATCGAGACGCATTATAAAGATAAAATCCATGAAGAGGTGAAGAAGCGCCTTATCGCGGACCATATCATCAAGGCGGTAAAGGACGCCGGCATAGCCATGATCGGCGCCCCGATGGTATCGGATATAATCTTTGAGGCGGGAAAACCGCTTAAATTCAAGGCGGAGGTAAATGTGAGGCCGGATGTCAGGCTGAAGGCATATAAAGGGCTCAAGGTAAAGAAAGACAAAGTCCAGGTCTCGACCGAGGACGTGGATAAAGTGATCGAGGAACTGCGCGAGCGGGACGCCCAGCTCAAAGACGTCGAGGGCCGCAGCGCCAAGGCAGGCGACTGGTGCCTGTGCGACGTCGAGATATCGGTCGAGGGAAAGCCCGGCGAGAAGAACGAGGGCGTATGGTTCCCGCTTAATCCGCAGTCGACCAAGCCCGAGTTCTTAAGCCAGTTGACAGGCGCCAACCCCGGCGAGACGAAGACCGTCAAGACGGTCCTTCCCGCCAACTACCACAAGAAGGAACAGGCCGGCAAGGAAGCCGCCTTTATAATCACCGTCAATCAGATAAAAGAGAGGATACTGCCCGAGGTGGACGATGAGTTCGCCAAGGACCTGGGCGGGTTCAAGTCGCTTCTGGAGCTCCGCGGAAATATCAGGGAGGAGCTGTCCAACTCGAAGGAACAGGAGATAAGGTTCAAGATGGAGGAGGACCTTTTGGGCCAACTGATAAGGTCGACGAATTTCGAGGCGCCGACTATCATGGTCGGTTCCGAGATGGAGCGCCTGCTGAAAGAGACGCGCAACAGGCTTCAGTATATGGGATACAAAAAGGAAGAGATAGAGAAACAGGAACCCGCGCTGAAGGACAAGATCAAGGAGGAGGCGGTAAAGAGGGTCAAGGGCTTCTTCATACTGGAGAAGATCGCGGAGGCCGAAGGGATCGCCCCTTCGGAGGAAGAGCTGAATAAACGCATAGAATTGCTGGCGGCGCGCTCAAAGCGCAGCGCAGAAGATATGAAAACTTACCTTGCCGAGAACGACCTGATGGAAGATATAAAGGCGGAGATGGCGCAGGACAAGGCGCTGGAATTTTTGGTGGCTAACGCGAAAATAGAGGAGGAGAAGTAAGATGGGCGACAGAGAACGGCTGCAGACATTAGTTCCGATGATAGTAGAGCAGACCGGGCGGGGCGAAAGGGCCTATGATATCTACTCGCGTTTACTTAAGGACAGGATAGTCTTCATAGGGACCGCCATAGACGACGTGATATCAAATCTGGTCATAGCCCAGATGTTGTTCTTACAGATGGATGACCCGGACAAGGATATCAATGTGTATATAAATTCTCCCGGCGGAATGGTAACCGCGGGACTGGCCATTTATGATACGATGCAATTTATCAAACCGGACGTCTGCACATATTGCGTCGGACAGGCGACTTCCATGGGAGCGCTTCTTCTCGCGGCCGGTACGAAAGGCAAGAGATACGCCCTTCCGAACGCGAGGATAATGATACATCAGCCCTGGGGCGGAGTGCAGGGCCAGGCCTCCGATATAAGCATCCAGGCCAAGGAGATATTACGGCTGCGCGATAAGATAAACGAGATACTAGTAAAGCATACCGGCCAGCCGCTAGAAAAGGTCCAGAAGGATACCGACAGGGATTTCTTTATGGCCGCAGATGAATCCAAAGTCTACGGCATTATTGACGAAGTGATCACAGGAAAGAAAAAGTAACTGCGTAAGGTTCCGCATGAAAAAAGAACACCAGATAAAAGATCCGTTGCCGCTTCTCCCGCTCAGGGACATGGTCGTCTTCCCTTATATGGTAATACCTTTACTCGTCGGCAGGCAGAAGTCCATAGCCGCGGTAGAGGAGGCGGACGCCAAAGACAAGACGATCCTCCTCTGCGCCCAGCGCTCCGTGAAGACGGAAGACCCCTCGCCGGAAGACATATACCAGACGGGCACCGTAGGCAAGATACTCCAGTCGCTTAAGCTGCCGGACGGCTCTTATAAATTGCTGGTCGAGGGGCTATACCGCGCGAAGATAAAGAAGTTCCTTCCGAATAAGGAATACCTTAGCGTCGAGACGGAGCCGGTATCGACCGACACCGAGAAGACCATGGAGGTGGAGGCGCTGATGCGCTCCCTCGTAAACCAGTTCGAGGAGTACGTGAAGTTAAATCAGCGCGTCCCGACAGAGGCATACGCGACCACCGCGAACATAGATAACCCCAACCAGTTGGCCGATACGGTCGCCTCATACCTTACCCTTAGGATCTCCGAGAGGCAGGCCATCCTCGAGATAACAGATCCCGTCGAGAGGATAAAGCGGCTTACCGAAGTATTGAATTCCGAGATCGGCATCCTCCAGATAGAGAAGAAGATATCCTCAAACGTCAGGAAACAGATAGAGAAGGCCCAGAAGGAATATTTCCTTCAGGAGCAGCTCAAGGCCATCGAGAAGGAACTCGGCCAGAAGGACGAACACAAGAGTGAGATGGATGACCTGAAGGAGAAGGTAAAGGCGGCAAAGATGACGAAGGAAGCGCATGAAGTCGCCTTAAGGGAGATAGAGAAGCTCTCGAGGATGTATCCCAATTCGCCGGAGGCCACCGTCTCGAGGAATTATATAGACTGGCTGGTGGCGCTGCCGTGGTCGGTAAAGACGGATGACAACCTTGATATAAAGAACGCGGAAAAGATATTACACGAGGACCATTACGGACTTGAGAAACCCAAGGAGAGGATACTGGAATACCTCGCCGTCAGGAAACTGGTAAAATCCATGAAGGGGCAGATCCTCTGCTTCGTCGGCCCGCCGGGCGTGGGAAAGACCTCCCTGGCGAAATCGGTGGCGAGGGCTTTAGGCAGGAATTTCATACGCGTCTCGTTAGGAGGGGTGCGTGACGAGGCCGAGATACGCGGCCACAGGAGGACCTACATAGGTTCGCTGCCCGGCCGCATAATCCAGTCCATAAGGAAAGCGAAATCAAGGAATCCCGTATTCTTGCTGGACGAGGTCGACAAGATGGCTATGGATTTCAGGGGAGACCCCGCAGCCGCGCTGTTGGAAGTCCTCGATCCGGAGCAGAATTCCACATTCTCCGACCATTATCTTGAGGTCGAGTTCGACCTCTCGGACGTGATGTTCATCACGACCGCGAATTTTCAGGACAATATCCCTGTCCCGCTTCAGGACAGGATGGAGATAATAAAACTTCCCGGTTATACCGAATACGAGAAGGTAAAGATCGCGCAGGGTTTCCTGATACCGAAGCAGATAAAGGCAAACGGCCTGAAACCCGAAAATGTGACTTTTTCCGAGGAAGGCATCCTGAAGATCGTCCGCAGGTATACAAGGGAAGCCGGCGTAAGAAATCTGGAACGCGAGATAGCGCGCGTATGCCGGAAGATCGCGAAGGAAACGGTCGAGAAGGAACGCGACCTGAAGGTGAAGCTTACCGCCGTAAGCATCCAGAAATATCTGGGCCCGCCGCAGTTTTCCGAGCCTAAGATCGAGGAAGACAACGAGGTCGGCGTGGCCACGGGACTCGCGTGGACAGAAGCCGGCGGCGACATCATCTCCATAGAATCGACGCTTATGAAGGGGAAGGGGAAACTCACCCTCACCGGGAAATTGGGCGAGGTGATGCAGGAGTCGGCGCAGGCGGGTTTAAGTTACATCCGCTCCCGCGCGAAAGAGTTCGGCATAGACGATGAT
>JAGUXU010000078.1 GCA_020061685.1 Candidatus Omnitrophota bacterium | reverse complement strand
TTAGACCTGTCGTTATAGAAGGCCTTGCCGAGGAACGCGCCCTTGTTATCAAGGACAGAGACTATATTCCCGGAAAGGGCAGGTTCGGCCTTTTCAAGGTCGTCTCTGTAGACCCACGGATGGCCGGTCCTGTGCCATGCGGCTCCTTTCTTGCTTATCTTCACGGCTGGTTCATTCATGGGTTGATTCTAACAGGTGTTATACTTGCGTGTCAATTGTGATATAATAGGTTACAATGAAAAAATCCGGAAAATTAAGGACGAGCCTTAAGAATTCCTTTTTCGACGGCTGCTTCGCCTCCGCGATGCTCGGTTTTACGGAGCAGTACATAACTCCTTTTGCCGTAGCGCTTAAGGCGACGAGCGCGCAGGTCGGTATGCTGGCCGCTTTCCCGAGCCTGATATCTGCCCTGGCCCAGTTGAAGTCCGCCGACGTGACGGAGCATCTTAAGAGCCGGAGGCGCATACTCAATATCTTCGTATTCCTGCACGCCTTTATGTTCATCCCGATCTTACTGGTCCCGTTTGTCTTCAGGGAAAACAGCGTCTTATGGCTGATATTTTTCGTCACCCTCCTTAACTTGGTCGGGGCGTTTCCCGGCCCCGCATGGGCCAGCCTTATGTCCGACCATATACCGCCTTCGGCCAGGGGCAAGTATTTCGGGTGGCGTAACAGGTTTATCGGCGCCATAACGGTCGCCTGCGCGTTCCTTGCCGGTTTTATCCTGAATATCTTCGGCAAGGAGAGTTATGCGGGATTTGTCATCATCTTCGGATTAGCCTGCGCGGCCAGGTTTATCTCGTGGTATTTTCTCTCCAAGATGTACGAGCCGCCTATCAGGATAACGCACGAGCATTATTTTAACTTTTGGGACTTCATTAGTAGAGTCAGGGAGTCCAATTTCGCGAAGTTTGTATTTTATGTGGCAAGCATAAGTTTCAGCGTGAATATAGCGGGGCCCTTTTTCGCGGTCTTCATGCTAAGGGACCTGAATTTTAACTATGTGACTTATACGGTCATCGTTACCACCGCCACCATCGCGACCTTGCTTACGATGAACCTGTGGGGCCGGCACGCGGACAGGACAGGCAACCTTAAAGTAATACAGCTGACGTCATTCTTTATCCCGATAGTGCCGGCATTATGGTTATTTTCGCAGGATATATATTACCTCGTCATCATACAGGTCCTGGCGGGTTTTGTCTGGGCCGGATTTAACCTCTCGGTCATGAATTTCATCTATGACGCGGTCATGCCCGAGAAGAGGACGAGGTGCATAGCCTATTTCAATGTTATTAACGGGACCGCGATATGCTTAGGCGCTCTCTTAGGCGGCGTCTTAGCCAAAGCCATGCCGCCGTTATTCGGCCACAGGCTTTTGGCCCTGTTCTTGCTCTCCGGAGCCATGCGCGCCGTCTTCGCCTTTATATTCCTTCCGAAGATCAAAGAGGTAAGGCGCGTCGAGAAGATAAGGAGCATAGACCTCTTCTTCAGCGTCATAAAATTAAGGCCCCTTAAGATAGAAGGCGAGGAGAAGGTTTGACTTTCGCGGATACTTGGTTTAATATTTAAGGATACAGGAGGACGATTTGCTCAAAGCCGCCAAGATATATTCGCTGATACTTATCCCGCCGTTAGCCCAG
Organism: Candidatus Omnitrophota bacterium; assembly: GCA_020061685.1. Lineage (GTDB taxonomy): Bacteria > Omnitrophota > Gorgyraeia > Pluralincolimonadales > Pluralincolimonadaceae > JAGUXU01. Next base: position 12,035 of record JAGUXU010000078.1, on the reverse strand, counting down.
TATGTGGTCACCCTCGAGGAGATAGGCGGTTCGAGGCTGGTCCCCATATGGATAGGGATGAGCGAAGGCAACTCTATCGCCATGGTCTTGCAGGGCGAGAAATTTCACAGGCCGCTTACCCATGATCTGATGGCGAACATCTTCAGGGAAGTCGGGGCCGAGATAGAAAAGATAATCATAAGCGATCTAAGGGAAAACGCCTATTATGCCGTTCTGGCCTTAAAGCACGGCGAGAAGGTCCTTAATATAGACTCGCGCCCTTCCGATGCGATAGCCTTGGCGGTCAGGACGAATTCCCCCATATTTATCGACGAGAAGGTCCTTTCCCTGTGCCCCGTGATCAATAAGCCGATAAGCGAGGAGGAGATCAAGAATTTTGAGCGGGAGATGGAAAACCTGCGTCCCGAGGATTTCTTCAAGAAATTAAACGAGGAAGGCGGAAAGGCCCAGGGCGGGCTTGAATAAGATGGCGCTGGTAAAAGACGAGATAAGAAAGGTAGCGCCCGCAAAGACATCCGAGGCCATACGGTTCGGCAAGGAGGTCTGCGGCGATTTTCAAAACGCCGTCGGAAAGGAATGGATCGAGACCAACGGCCTCGGCGGATACGCGTCTTCGACGATAATAGGGACTAACACAAGACGGTATCACGGGTTGCTGGTGGCGACCACAAGGCCGCCGTTGGGGCGGATGGTCATGCTCTCGAAACTGGAAGAGACGGCCGTATTAAAAGACGGCAGCCGCTACAACCTTTCCTGTAACACATATCCTGCCGTCGTCCATCCCGAGGGGTACAGGTATCTGGAAGAATTCCGGCTCGACCCTTTTCCGATATTTACCTACAGGATCGGCGATACCGTGATAGAGAAAGCGGTCTTTATGGTCCACGGGGAGAACACCTCCGTTATAACTTACAAGATACTCAGCTCGCCGGCCTATCTTGAGTTGCTTATCAGGCCGCTTATCGCGGCGCGGGACTACCATTGGATCTCCGTGGAGAACCCTAATTTTAACAGATCGGTGGAATCTTTCGACGGCTATATAAAGATGAAGCCCTACAACGAGAGCCCGATCATATATCTGGCCAACAATGCCGACAGGTTTGATCCGGCGGGGTACTGGTATAAGACCTTTGAATACCAGAGAGAGAAGGAGAGGGGGCTTGAGTATCACGAGGACCTTTACAGCCCGGGTGAATTCGAGTTCCTGGTCAGGGAGGGCGACAAGTTCTATATCGTCGCCTCTACCGAGGGAAGGAAGATGCGTTCGGTCGAAGTGCTGGAGTCGAGCGAGGTCTTACGGCGGAGCGAACTTACCGCGGCGGTCAAATCGGATGACCCCTTAGTGGTCCATCTGGCGAGAAGCGCCGATTCGTTCTTAGTCAGGAGGATGGACGGTTTCCCGACGGTAGTGGCCGGTTATCATTGGTTCTGGGATTGGGGAAGGGACGCCCTTATATCCCTTCCGGGCCTGACACTCGCCACGGGAAGGTTCGAGGCCGCGAAGGAGATACTCTTGACCTTCGCGAAGCATTGCGACCAGGGGATGATACCCAACAGGTTCCCGGAACAGGCCAAGGAGCCGGAATACAATACCGTAGATGCCTCGCTGTGGTTCTTCTGGGCGGTCCATAAATTTTTGGAGTATACGGACGATTACGATTTTGTCGAGACGCATATCCTTGATTGCCTCGAGGAGATAATACAGTATTATATAAACGGCACGCGCTACGGCATAAAGATGGACAGGGACGGGCTCATCTCTACGGCCGAGGCGGATGTCCAACTTACATGGATGGACGCTAAAGTCGGGGAATGGATCGTCACGCCGCGCAACGGCAAGGCCGTCGAGATCAATGCCCTTTGGTATAACGCCTTAAAGATCATGGAGGCCATATGCGACAAATTCGGTCTAAAATATAAGAGCGAATGCGCGCACCTGGCGCATCTGACAAAGAAAAGCTATGACCTCGTCTTCTGGTATGAAGCGGGGGGATATCTTTACGATTGCGTGAACGAGGACGGCGTAGACAGGTCCATAAGGCCTAATCAGATCTTCGCCCTCAGCCTGCCGTTCCGGCTTATCTCAAAGGAGAAGGAGAAGAGGGTCCTTGAGGTGGTGGGAAGGGAGTTGCTCACCCCATACGGGCTGCGCACCCTCTCCCCGAAGTCCAGGGATTATCGCGGCACGTATTGGGGAGACCAGCGTACGCGCGACGCCTCATATCACCAGGGGACGGTCTGGCCGTGGCTCTTGGGCCATTTTATTACGGCATACCTGAACGTCTACGGGCGGACTAAGAATATGAAGGAAGAGGCAAAAAAATTCCTGACCCCGCTGACCGGCCATCTGAAAGAAGCGGGACTCGGGACCATATCCGAGATAGTGGACGGAGACCCGCCTTATCACCCGAGAGGCGCGATCTCGCAGGCGTGGAGCGTGGCCGAGATCCTGAGGGTATATAAGGAAGAGTTGCAGTGAGCCCGCGGAACGTAAAATGGCAGGTTAACGCGACAGATATCGTCTTCTCGATCGTGAGGTTATCGGCATTCCTTGGCGGCCTGGGCTGGATCGCGTATCACCCTCTGGCGCCGCAGATAAGGTCATATCTTTATTTTTTAGTCTTCGGTTTTCTCTTTTATTCCCTCATACTCTACTATCTGGTCTTCAGGTTCCCGGACAAGGCGCGCCGGATATATTTTGTCGAGTTCATCTTAGACCTGGCACTGCTCTCCTTTATACTTCCGATGACAGGGGGGATGAATTCGGCTTTTGCGTACGGCCTCCTGCTCGCGGCGGCCCTGCACTCGTTCTATTACGGCCTGCTCTTGAGCATAGGGGTGGCGGTCCTTACGGCCGCCGTTTATATATTCAGCTGTCCCCAGTGCCTCCTGTTTGTCCACTGGACTGATATCTCCCTGCGTATCTTATTTCTCTTCCTTATCGCCGCTACGCTCGGATTCCTGTCCGAGAGGGAGAGATGGATGCACAGGAAACTCGTCCGCAAGGAACAGCTTGCCGCTATGGGCCTGATGTCTTCACAGATCGCGCACGCCGTCAGGAACCCTTTGAGCACCATAAGCCTGAGCACCGAGATGCTCTCGGACGAGTTAAAGAAGTGCCGGGGCGCGGATATGCGCGAGGCCGACTCGCTCATAAACTCGATCATGAACGAAGTCGAAAGGTTAGACGGCGTCGTCGATGAATGCCTGCTCTTCGTCAAACAACCGGAGCTGGCCTATGAGTCCTGCGAGATAAGCCAGATGCTTGAGTCATTGATAAAATTTTTGGATAAAGAAGCAAGCCGCAGAAATATAACCCTTATGACAAATTTTGAGAAGGACCTGCCCCAGGTGGCGATGGACGGAAGGAAATTGCGTCAGGCCCTTATAAATATCCTTAGGAACTCATTCGACGCCATGCCGCAGGGGGGCCGGATACATCTCTCTACCAGAAAACTCAAGGATGAGGTCGAGATGACGATCGAGGATACCGGGACAGGGATCCCAAAAGAGCATCTAAAGAGGATATTTGAACCGTTCTTCAGCACAAAAGATCTGGGGACGGGCCTGGGGCTTTCTATCGCAAGGGACATCATCATGGAGCACGGGGGCGGGATATCCTGCGAAAGCAAAGAGGGCCAAGGGACTATCGTAAAGATAAGGCTGCCTTTTTCCCGCTAAAGGCGCAGGCCTATTGATTAACGCCGTATTTTGAGGTATATTAGAAAATAAAGGCAGTGAATTTATGGCAAAGATACTCGTGGTCGATGATGATGTGGAGTTCGGAAAGGCGTTTTCCAAACTCCTGAACGGCGAGGGACATAAGGCATCGGTAGCTTTAAGCACCTCCGAAGGCCTCAAATCATTAAAGAAGGAGAGTTTTGACCTCGTCTTTGCCGACCTTTCCATGCCCGGAGAGAACGGCATAACGCTCCTGCAGAGCGTCAAGAGAGACTTCCCGGGGCTGCCGGTCGTGATAATAACCGCGTTCGGCGATTGGGATACTTATGCCACGGCGATCGAGAAAGGCGCCAGCAAGTTCATAAACAAGCCGGTCAGGAAAGAGGAAGTTCTACAGGTTATCAGGGAGATCTTAGGATAAGGTTTTTTGATTGACAAGAACCCGCCCGATGATTAAAATAGGCCTATCCCGCCTTTTGTAAAATAAGGATAACATTAAATGAGTGATAGCGGTTTGGAGAAGTTGCTTAACCCTTCTTCTGTCGCGGTAATCGGCGCGTCACTGACGAAGGGGAAAATAGGTCACGATGTCCTGCTGAACATCAAGGAATCGGGATATAAGGGCAAAATATATCCCATAAATCCCAAAGATACCGAGGTTATGGGGTATAAGGCCTATCCTTCGGTCCTCGACGTAAAAGACGATATAGACCTCGCTGTATTCGCCATTCCGGCCCCGGCCGTCGTCGAAGTGATGAAGGAATGCGGTGATAAGGGCATCAAGGCCGCCATAGTGATAAGTGCGGGTTTCAAGGAGACGGGCCCCGAAGGCAAGAAACTTGAGTTAGAACTGGCAGCGGCCGCGAAAAAGCATGGCATACGGGTGCTCGGCCCGAACTGCCTCGGATTTATAAGTTCCACGATCCACCTGAACGCATCTTTTGCCGCGACATCCCCGCTTCCCGGCGACATCGCTTTCTTCTCCCAATCCGGCGCCTTGTGTACCGCTATACTTGACTGGGCAGTCAAGGAGAAGATAGGTTTCTCCAAATTTATAAGCCTCGGCAACAAGGCCGATATATCCGAGACTGACTTCTTAAGGGCACTCGGCGAGGATCCGGATACAAAAGTGATCCTCGGCTATATAGAGGATGTCAAGGACGGCCACGAATTCATGCGCGTGGCCAGAGAGGTCACGGCAAAGAAACCCGTAATAATCTGTAAGGCCGGCGGCACCAAGGCCGGCGCAAAGGCGGCTTCCAGCCACACCGGAAGCCTCGCGGGTTCGGAGGTGGCGTTTGACGCCGCGTTCGCGCAGACCGGGATTATCCGCGCCGCGACGATCGAGGACCTTTTCGATTACGCGGTAGCCTTCTCATACCAGAAACTCCCGAAAGGCGACAAGCTCGCGATAATAACAAATGCGGGAGGTCCCGGAATAATAGCGGTGGATGCGGTCGAACGTTCGCAATTCGCTAAAGTCGCCCCGCTCGCCAAAGAGACGACGGATTATCTGAGAGGAAAGCTTCCCAAGACAGCGGCCCTGAATAATCCCGTAGACGTCATAGGCGACGCCGACGACCAGAGATATAAGATCGCGGTAGAGGCGTTACTCAAGGATCCTAATGTCAACGGCCTTGTAGTGATACTGACGCCGCAGAGCAACAGCAAGATAAAGGAAACCGCCGAGGTCCTGGTTGCCAACAGGGACGACAAGCCGATATTCACGAGCTTCATGGGCGGAAAACTCGTCGAGCAGGGAGTGAATATATTGCAGGATAACAAGATCCCGAATTACCGTTTTCCCGAACGCGCCGTATCGTCGTTTAACACGATGGTCAAATATAAGAATATCTTAGGTGTCCCGAGGGAAGCGGCAAAACCCTTTAAAGTAGATAAAGAAAAAGTAAAGAAGATAATAGATGAGGCTGTAAAGATAGGCCAGAAGGAGATCCCCGAATATCTGGCCCGCGACATAATAGAGAGTTATGGTTTCAGATTGCCGAAGAGCGTCCTGGCCAAGGATGCCAAGGAGGCATCCAAGGCTGCGGAGAAGACCGGTTATCCCGTCGTCATGAAGATCGCCTCGCCTGACATACTTCATAAGTCAGATGTAGGCGGAGTCAAGGTAAATTTAAAGACCGCGAAGGAAGTCGAGGATGCGTTTAATGAGATGGTCCAAAAAGCGAAGAAGGCAGTGCCGAACGCCAAGATCATGGGCGTCCTTATTCAAGAGATGGTCACGGGCGGCAAGGAAGTCATTTTAGGGATGACAAAGGACGCGCAGTTCGGGCCGATGCTTATGTTCGGGTTAGGCGGCATATATGTCGAGGTATTAAAGGATGTCTCTTTCAGGGTAGCGCCTATCACGGCCCGCGAAGCGACCGAGATGATAGAGGGCATACGCTCTGTCGCTTTGCTTAAGGGAGTCCGCGGGGAAAAACCGGCGGATATCGAATCGATAAAGGATTCGCTCCTTAGGCTTTCTCAGATGGTCACGGAATTCCCGATGATCAGGGAATTGGACATAAATCCTCTAAAGGTTTTTTCGGTCGATCAGGGCGGTTCTGTCGCGATCGACGCGAGAATAAGCATAGATATAAAATGACCCATACTGAAGACAAGAAGACCCCCCTCTATGAGGCCCATAGGAGTCTGAATGCCAAGATAGTGCCTTTTCACGGCTGGCTCCTGCCCATCCAATATACGAGCATAATAGAGGAGCATAACGCCACACGGACAAAGGCCGGGCTATTCGATATTTCCCATCTCGGCAAGGTCGAGGTCACGGGCAAGGGCGCATTTGAATTCCTGCAGTTGCTTTTCACCAACGACATAAGCAAGACCGATTCCCGGAAGATAGTCTATTCGCCGCTGTGCAACAGGAACGGCGGGATACTGGATGACGTGTTTATCTACAACCTGAGTAAGGACAGGTATATCCTTATCGTCAACGCGGCGACCTTCGAGAAAGACCTCGCATGGTTTAATTCGAATAACTCCCACAGGGTCGACATAGAGGACATAAACGATTCTTACGGAGGTATCGCTATCCAGGGGCCGGCCTCAGCCGGGATCCTGCAGAATATCTGCGAGGCGGATCTTAAGGAATTGAAGCGCCGCAGGTTCTGTGAGACGAAGGTGGACGGATTTTCCTGTCTATTATCGAGGAGCGGATATACCGGAGAAGACGGGTTTGAGCTTTTTGTGGCGCCGGAGGAGACCGAAAAAGTATGGGGCGATCTGATAAATATCGGGAAACCCTACGGGCTGCTTCCCGCCGGCTTAGGCGCAAGAGATACTTTAAGGCTTGAAGCCGGCTGCCCGCTTTACGGCATCGACATGGACGAATCCAAGACGCCGCTTGAAGGGGGATTGGAGAGGACGGTCGATCTTAATAAGAATTTCATAGGCAAAGAAGCGATCCTGAACAGGAAAGCGCAGGGCATAAAGGAGGTCCTCGTAGGGTTTAAGATGCGGGAGAGGGCGATCCCCCGCACCGGCTATCCCATAGAGAAGGCGAATAAGAGGATAGGCGCGGTGACGAGCGGGACATATTCGCCTACCCTTAAAGAGAACATAGGTTTTGGTTATGTGACGCCGGATAATTCCGCGATAGGAAAAGAATTCGATGTCATAATACACGCAGAGAGGAAAAAAGCCCAGGTCGTTGAAGTGCCATTTTACAGGAGGAAGAGATAATGTATGATCTCGAGAAGATGCGTTTTACCAAGACACACGAGTGGTTTAGGGTCGAAGGCAATATCGGCTACGTCGGTATAACGGACCATGCGCAAAAGGAGATAACCGATGTGGTATTCGTCGAGTTGCCCAACTTGGGGATGGAATTCTCTAAAGGGGCGGAGGCCGCGGTAGTGGAATCAGTCAAGGCCGCATTCTCCATATACGCCCCGGTATCGGGCAAAATCGTTAAGGCAAACAGCGACGTAACAAAAGACCCGTCGTTAGTCAATAAATCTCCTTATGAAGAGGGATGGTTTTACGCGCTGGAGATCAAAGATAAATCCGAGGTCGATTCGCTTATGACCTACAAAGATTATGAGGAATTTATAAAGACCGGAGCGCATTGATTTGAATTATTCGCCGCACACTCAAAAAGATAAAAAAGAGATGCTGGATGCCATCGGCGTCCCTTCTGTCGAGGACCTGCTTAAAGCGATACCTCAAGAGTTCCGCCTCCAGAAATTAGATTTACCCGAAGGGATATCCGAATTGGAATTAAAGGCGCTCGTCTCGGAGAAGGCGGCCAAGAACAGGTCGACGCGAGAGCTCACCTCGTTTCTGGGAGCCGGGGCCTACGAGCATTACATCCCTGAAGTGGTCGGGACGGTCATCTCGCGGGGCGAGTTCCTGACGGCATATACGCCTTATCAGGCCGAGGCCAGTCAGGGGACGCTTCAGGCGATATACGAATATCAGAGCCTGATATGTGAATTGACGGGGATGGACGCGGCAAACGCGTCTATGTATGACGGCGCTTCCGCGCTGGCGGAGGCTGTCCTGCTTGCCGTCAGGGAGACGGGAAGAAGGCGCGTCATATTCTCAAGCTCCTTGCATCCCGAATACAAGCAGGTCATCAGGACCTATCTTGAAGGGTACAAGATCGAATTAGTCGAGATCGCGCATCGCGATGGCCTCTTTGACGAAGAAGGATTGAAAGGTCAGGCAAACGAAGATGCCGCCTGTGTCATCATGCAGAATCCGAATTTTTTCGGCTTTATAGAGAATGCGGAAGCGATAGATGCCGCCTGTCATCGCTGCGGGGCGTTATTGATAGCCTGCGTCAACCCGGTCTCCCTTGGGGTATTGAAGTCACCCGGCGAATGCAATGCCGATATTGCGGTCGGAGAAGGCCAGCCGCTGGGTATCCCCTTGAGTTACGGCGGGCCGTATCTGGGATTCTTCGCGGTAAAAGAAAAGCATATGCGCAAGATGCCGGGTAGGATAGCGGGGATGACTAAAGATATAGAGGGTAAGCGCGGTTATGTCTTAACAATGCAGGCGCGCGAACAGCATATCCGGCGCGAGAAGGCGACCTCTAATATATGCACCAACGAAGGACTTATGGCGCTTGCGGCTTGCGTATATCTGTCCCTTCTCGGGAAGGAAGGGATAAAAGAGGTGGCGCGCCAGAACGTATTGAAGAGCCATTATCTGAAGGACGGTATCTTAAAGTTGAGCGGTTACGAACTTATGTCCGGCCGCCCGTTCTTTAACGAGTTCATCATAAGATGTGGCAAGGATCCCGACAGGATAATCGGCGACCTCCTCAAGCACGGGATCATAGGAGGGCTGCCCCTCGGAAGGTTTTATCCCAATATGAAGAACTGCATGTTGATATGTGCGACCGAGACCAAGACCAAAGAGGAGATCGACAGGTTCGTGGAGCTTTTGGGTAAACACTAAATGGAAAAACTTATATTTGAGATGAGTTCTGCCGGAAGAAAAGGATATTCACTTCCGAAATTAGACGTGCCCGAGGCCGATCTCAAGTCCCTTATCCCGCCCGGATTATCGCGGAATACCGAGGCCGGCCTTCCCGAGGTAAGCGAGTTTGATTGCGTGCGTCATTTTACGCGCCTCTCGCAGCTTAATTATTCGTTGGACACGACTTTCTACCCCTTGGGTTCATGCACGATGAAATATAATCCGAAGATAAACGAGAAGCTCGCCGGTCTGGAAGAATTTGCCGCGCTTCATCCGTATCAGCCCGATAGTAGCATTCAGGGGACACTGGAAATATTATATGAGACCGAGCAGGCGCTATCAAAGATCTGCGGCATGGACGGATTTACGTTGCAACCGGCCGCGGGAGCGCACGGCGAACTGACCGGCATGCTTATCGTCAGGGCGTACCACACCTCAAAAGGAAATCCGCGCAAGAAGGTCATTATTCCCGACTCCGCCCACGGCACGAACCCGGCAAGCGCGGCTTTATGCGGATATGAGGTCGTTACGGTCAGGTCCGATAAGGCCGGGCGCGTCGATCTGGAGGCGCTTAAGGCCCTTGTGGATGAGGAAGTCGCGGTCCTTATGCTTACGAACCCGAATACCCTGGGGCTTTTTGAGAAGAATGTGAAGGAGATAGCGGGCCTGCTCCATAAAGCGGGCGCCCTTTTATATCTGGACGGCGCGAACTTAAATGCCCTGCTGGGGATCACGCGGCCCGGCGATATGGGATTTGATATCGTCCACGTGAATTTACACAAGACGTTCTCGACGCCGCACGGCGGCGGCGGACCCGGTTCGGGCCCTGTGGGCGTAAAGGGCCATTTATTAGACTATCTTCCGGTTCCCCGGATAAGACAGAAGAGGAATAAATTAACGCTGGATTATGATCCCAAGAAGACTATCGGCAGGGTGCGTGCGTTTTACGGAAACATAGGGATAATCATCAGGGCCTATTGCTATATCAGGTCTCTGGGCTGGGCCGGCCTTAAAGACGCGGCACTCGACGCTATATTGAGCGCAAATTATTTAAAGGCGAGACTCAAGGCGCATTACCAGCCTGCGGTCGACGATGAACCATGCATGCATGAATGCGTATTTAGCGGAAAGGATAAGAAGGAATACGGGGTCAGGACCCTCGACATCGCCAAGCGGTTGCTGGATTACGGATTCTACGCCCCGACGGTATATTTTCCGCTGATAGTGGAAGAGGCGATCATGGTCGAACCTACGGAGACCGAATCAAAAGAGACCCTTGATGCCTTTATAGAGGCGATGATAAAAATAGCCGAAGAGGCAAAGACAGACCCCGCTTTATTAAGGGAAGCGCCGCATACGACACCCGTAAGGAGGCTTGACGAAGTCTTGGCGGCAAGGGAATTGAATTTAAGATGGAAAAGCTCTGGCGCCTGATCCTCGACGGAGCGCAGGATCCGTGCCTGAATATGGCCATAGATGAGGCGATCATGCTTTGCCAGGCCGAAGGCGGCGCGGCGCCTACCCTCCGGATCTATAGATGGCTTTATCCATGCGTAACGACAGGAAGATTTCAATATTTGGATTCGTCAGGAATGCGGGATATCATACGGCGCCCTACGGGCGGCGGGGAGGTCACGCATAACGAATTTAGTTTTACCTACTCCGTAATTTATCGCGAAGACTCGGGCGCTATCCCAAGAGGTCTCCTGAATTCCTATAGGGAGATACATTCGGGCGTAATAGAAGCACTTAAAGAGTTGGGTATAAAAGCCGATTTCTATCTGCCTGAACCGGAAAAGAGGTCCGCGGGAGGGCCGAGCGAATGCTTCTCCTCGCCCGTTGAGTTTGACGTGATGTGCGGCGGAAAAAAGATAGCCGGAGCGGCGCAGCGGCGCAAATCCGGGGTCGTGCTGCATCAGGGCGAGGTCAGTTTAGGTCTTGACGTCTGGTCAAGACGGTCGTATAATGATGTCCTAATCGCATTCACCGACGGCCTCTCGAGACACTTAAAAGCGAAATTCCTCAAAGGTCAAATTTCAGATAGGGAAAGAAGGTTAGCAGAAGAACTGATAACGGAAGATATAGAGGAGGTGAATAGATGAAGGCGAAAGTAGATCCGAATCTCTGTACCGGTTGCGAGCTTTGCACGAATATATGCCCGGATGTCTTCGAGATGAAAGGGGATGTCGCCAGCGTAAAAGTAACTCCGGTCCCGAAATCAGCCGAAGAGACCTGCAGGGAAGCGAAGGACAGCTGCCCTGTGGAGGCGATCTCAATAGAGGAATGATCTGAAAAACCGAAAGGGGGTCAAGTAATGAAGAAAGGGTTGTTTTTGGTACTTGCGGCGATTTTAGTTTGCTCGATTACGATCGGTTCTGCCCAGGCCGCGGAGCAGCAGGAACCGAACGCTTTCGTAAAATTCTGGCGCGGCCTGTTCCATTGGCCGGTAAACGCCGCTAAGAATTCGGCCGACGTAGTGATTGACACCACAAAACAGGGAGTCAATACGATAGCCCAGGAAGGCAAGGATGTGGGCGGCACCTTAACGGGATCAGGTGACGCGGCGAAGGACCTAATTGTCAATCCGGTGAAGGGCACAGGCGAGACGGTAAAGACAGGCGTTGTCGGCACGGCAGAGATGCCCGGCAAGTCTACTGAGGAGTCGTGGCCCGCCGAAGAGAAATAAAGGCAACGCAGAAATATCCTCGATAAAAGCCCGGATCTAAATGCGACCCGGGTTTTTATCTCTTAACCTATACGAGTAAGATGGGCAAGACCATATCCGAAAAGATATTATCCGAACATAGCGGAAGGGATGCGAAAGCCGACGATTTCGTCATCTCGAAGGTGGACCTTTGTCTCCTGCAGGACGGGACCGGGCCCTTAGCCGTAAGGCAGCTGGAACT
>JAGUXU010000066.1 GCA_020061685.1 Candidatus Omnitrophota bacterium | reverse complement strand
CTATCCTGAATCCTTCCTTTACGAAAGTCGGCGGGCCTACCTCGCGATGGAGCTGCTCGTCCATCTTGTTTATCTGCAGTTCATAATCGGCGACCTTCTTCCTGTGCTCTTCTATGCAAGCGTTCTGCTGCTGAAGTTTATTCTCGAGGACCTCGACACGCGATTCAAGTCTCCTTATAAGCTCTTTCATCTCCGCCTCATCGGCAAAGGCGTACGGAACACAGATAGATATTACGGCAAGCAAAATGAATACTTTCAATTTCGACATCTTTAAATTCTCCCTTCGTAATACTATTTTTATTTTCGTGCTACCAATTGTGAAAAAAATAATACCCCTAATCGACGTCCTTGCCTGTGGTGGTCATGGTTAAGGCCCCGTGCTTGACCCCCTTTACCGACCTTAGGGTATCGACTAACCGCTGCGCTTCTCTCGGGGGCCCCTTGACGGCGATAATCTCCAGACAATTATCGTGGTCTAAGTGGACGTGCTGCAAAGAAATAGTTATGTTTCCAAAATCGTGTTGGATATCGGTAAGCTTATTCACGAGTTCCCGCTTATGATGGTCGTAAATGAGGGTAATGGCGCCGGCGATCTCCTTGCCCATCTGCCACTCTTTCTTTATCAATACCTCACGGATGAGGTCTCTGAGCGCTTCAGAACGGCAGGTATAGTTTTTTTCCTTTATAAGGAGATCAAATTGTTTCAAGAGGCCGTTGTCTAAAGATACTCCGAATCGGACTAATTTTGTCACTTATCGCTCCTGTGTTACAATTGTAAAAATAATAACACAAATAAAAAATCTGTCAAGAAATTTTTTTAAACGTTGAACCTGATGCTCAGGATATCGCCGTCCTCGACGATATAATCCTTGCCCTTCAGATAAAATTTCCCTGCTTCTTTTACCTTCTCTTCGCTGCCGAGCGCGGCGAGGTCATCGAATTTCATCACCTCCGCGCGTATAAACCCTTTCTGCAGGTCCGAGTGGATAGCGCCTGCCGCCTCAGGCGAGGAGGAGCCGCGTTTTATGGTCCATTGCCTGACCTCATCCTCTCCGACCGTGAAAAAGGATATGAGGTTGAGCGCCTGTATGCAAAGCCGCGTGAGGATATTTATCGCGGGCTCTTCTATGCCGAGCGCGGTCAGGAATTCCTGTTTCTCTTTCTCGGTCTCAAGGCCCGCTATCTCGGACTCTACTTTAGCCGAGACGAGCATTATCTCTATCTTTAACGGCCGGTACCGGCGCCGCAATTCTTCTAATAACTCCGCGTTCTTTAGATCGTCCTCCGAGACGTTCAGGACCAGTATCATCTCTTTTAACGTCACGAAAGGATAGCTGGCTATCGCCTTCTTCTCTTCCGGCTTGATATCCATAAGCCGGAGCGGGAGCTCTTTATCCAGATGCGCTTTCATGCGCAGCAGGAGGTCTTTTTCCTTCGCGGCCGCCTCATCCTTTATCTTCTTGAGGTTCGTCTCGACCCTCTCAACCCGTTTCTCGATGAATATAAGGTCGTGGAGTATAAGTTCGGAGTTGACGCTGTCTATGTCCCGCTTGGGGTCTATCGAGCCGTTTATGTGGTAGACCGAGTCGTCCTTAAACGCCCTGACCACGTGGCATAGAGCGTCGGTCTCGGCTATATCCTTGAATATATCGCCTTTGGTTATGGCGTCCTTCTCTATCTTGGGAAGCAGCTCTATGTCTATCCTTGCTCTTACTTCTTTCTTGGGCTTATACATAGCCGTCAACCTATCGAAGCGGGGGTCCTTTATCTCGGCAAGGCTCTTTATGTTCTTTCCCGAGGCGAGGTCCCTTTCGGATATCTTATGGTCGGTCAGCAGTTCGAAGAGCGTCTTCTTGCCGGTCTGCGGAAGGCCGATAATGCCTATTTTCATCCTGTCATCCTTTTTAGGGATTATACATCACAAAACAAAAAATCCCAAGCAGAATCTGCCTGGGGTCTCAATAAAGAAGGGCTCCGACGATACGTCGGAGCCCGCTGTTTTCGAGTTTATACCTTTTGTACGTTCTTGGCTTGCTCGCCTTTGGGGCCTTTTTCGATCTCGAACTCGACTTCCTGGCCTTCCTCTAGGGTCTTATAGCCTTCACCCTGAATTGCTGTATGATGGACAAACACGTCATTGCCTGATTCGGGAGTTATGAAGCCATAACCCTTCTGATTGCTGAACCACTTTACTTTGCCTCTTGCCACTTCTGTTACCTCCTTTCGCTAAAATTATGGTAAGGGGTTAAAAACCAAAAAAACCGCAAGGCTTAGCCATCTACTCCCTTACGGTTTGCGATTACTAACCTCTCTTACCATCGAGTAAAGATTATACACAGATTTTTCTTTTTGTCAACTAAATAATTACAGGCTGTGTTTCTTAATAAATCTCACCAGCTCGTCGATGTTTGCCTCTGCCATTCCGATACAGGTATCGGCGCAGCCGTAATACAGCCGCAGGGTCTTGCCTTCTACGACAGCCGAACTCGGGAACAGGACGTTCGGCACATCCCCGACGCGCTCATAGAGTTCGGTCGGATACATAAGATAATCCCGCGTGCGGTACAGCACCTTCCACGGTTTTTTCAGGTCCAGTAACGCCCCGCCCGCCGAATAGATATACCCGTTGCAGCTGGTCCAGACGCCGTGATAGATAAGAAGCCAACCGTCCTTCGTCTCTATGGGATGCGGGCCGGGCCCGACCTTCGTAGATTGCCATCCGCCACACGTGGGGCCGAAGACAAAACGATGGCGGCCCCAATGGATAAGGTCCGGGCTTGTGGCATAGAATATATCTCCGAACGGGGTATGCCCGCGGTCGCTCGGCCTGTGCAGCATCGCGAATTCCCCGTTTATCTTTTTAGGAAATATGACGCAATTGCGGTTTGGCGGCGGAAGCGGGTTCTCCCACTGTTTGAACGCCTTAAAGTCCTTTGTCGTGGCAAGGCCTATGCATGGCCCCTGGCCCGCGGCGTTGCACCACGTGATATAATAGGTATCTCCGATCTTCGTGACGCGCGGGTCATAGCTGTGCGCGGCGACAGACACTTCCGGGTCGCCGCTCTTCATCTTTATGGGCTTGGGATCTATATCCCACCTG
>JAGUXU010000148.1 GCA_020061685.1 Candidatus Omnitrophota bacterium | reverse complement strand
TAAATTCCTCGACAACGGGTAAGCATAGATACGTAGTTCGTTCACCATTTTTGCAAAACGAGATCTCAATCGGCAAAGATTGGAATTTGAATTTCGGAGCAAGGTGGGACGACTATTCAAATTTTAAGAAAGAACCAACGCAAAGCGCCGGCGTCGCCTATAAAATCAACGACACAGCCAAACTAAGGGTCAATTACGCCAAGGGATTCCGCGCGCCGACTTTTAACGATTTATATTGGCCCTCTAGCCGCTCTTCAAGCGGCAATCCCAATCTGCGTCCGGAAAAAAGTTGGACATGGGAAGGCGGTTTTGATATCGAATATCCTCATGGTTTTGAGTTGAGCGCCACTTATTTTACGAATAAATTAAAAGACCTCATCAACTGGGCGCCCGGCAATGATTTTGTCTGGCGGCCGTCTAACATTGGATCCGCCAAGATAGACGGCATCGAGTTGAAGACGGTAGTGCCTTTGGCGAAATACCTAAAGGCGGATTTCGGCTATACCCATCTCTACCCGTTAGACATAGAGAGAAACAGATTTCTTGTCTACAGGCCAAAGCATAAATTGGATTTCGGCCTGACTTATGAATATGAGAAATTAAACGTAAGATTTTACGGCCAATTCCTGGGCAGGAGATATACCAACACCGCTAATACGGGGTTGCTGAAGCAGGTCGCAGTTACCTACCTCGATGTCTCCTACAAGGCAAATAATAATTTGACTACTTTTCTTTCAATTGATAATATATTTAATAAGAAATATCAAGAGGTCCTGGGATATCCGATGCCGGGCTTCGCGATAAACGGGGGAGTAAAAGTTGACTTTTGATTATTCGATAGAGGTAAACAGGTCATTTAAATACGCCCTGATATTTTCTGCTATCTTTCACGCTATTGCAGTCGCAAATTGGCCTTTTTACGGGCGCCTGTTTTCCGTTAAAGACCAGTTTAAAGACATCGAGATAACATACGTTAGAGCCAAGGAGCCGCCTGCGGCGGCTCCGAAGAGAGCGGAAGACACCCTAAAGAGATCTCTGCCTCAACTGGAGTCGGCTCAGCCGACCAAGATAGTAAGCGAGGAACTTCCCAAGGCCGTCCAGCCAAAGAAATCCGACGCCGCAGTTCCCAGGAAGGATATCGCCGAGGTAAAAAAGGACGAGGCGAAAAGTGACAAGAAACCCGCCTCTGAACAGAGAGCCACGGTGGTGGTCAAACAGCCTGTCATTCCGAAGACAGAGACGACGGCTTCCGTGGATCTGGAAAACCTGCGGCTGGTGCCACCCTCATACGCCCAGACGATCCGAAGCAGGATAATAGATAACCTGGATTCGGACGATTCGGAAGCCGAGGGGAATGTCTTCGTCCGGTTCGTGATCACGTCACGAGGCGAACTGAAAGACATCAGCATCATAGGTGAAAAATCCGTAAAGGACGCCTCACTGCGGAGGATGGCATTTGAAGCCGTAAGGGATTCCTCGCCTTTTCCGAAATTTCCAAAGGACATCTCCACCCCGGAGATAACCTTTACCTGCCAGATATCCTTTATACGTAAATAAGGCCCGGTCTACAGGAAAATCCTTTGAATTTTCTTGACAATATTATAACCATTTGATACATTGGAACTAACGAAAAACCATAAGAAAGGGATGATAATAAATGCCACAGGTAGAAGTCGGCCAAAATGAGCCCTTGGAAAGGGCCTTGAGGCGGCTCAAAAAGAAGATAGAAAGAGAAGGAATATTAAAGGCTATAAGGGCACGCAAGCATTACGAGAAGCCGAGCGTAAAGAAGAAAAGAAAGCAGATGGAAGCGCTCAAGAATAAAAGAAAGAGAACGTATTTTTAAGATCCTAACGTAATGAGGATTTTTTATCTTTTTATTTTTCTGTGCCTTATAGCTTCCGCAGCTTTTGTATTCAAAGGACCTCACCCCCAGCAACCAGAATACGAAGAAACCACCCAGAAGCTTACCTTAGATAACGGATTGGCCGTCATAATAAAGGACTCCGACAAGGTCCCGCTGGTCGCCGTCAGGCTCGTTATAAAGACCGGTTCGGCCACGGAAGGAAAGTTCGCCGGAAGCGGCATATCCCACTTCACGGAACACATGCTATTTAAGGGCACACCAAGCCGCCCCGTCGGAGAAATAGAAAAACAGATAAAATCTTACGGCGGATATATCAATGCCTCCACCTCCCACGATACTACAGAAGTCCGTATTCTCGTTAAGAGAGAACACCTTGAGGAGGTCTTGGAGCTTTTATCCGACCTAGTATTTAACCCTGCCTTTAATGAAGCCGAGTTTGAGAAAGAAACAGAGGTGATCTTAAGCGAGATACGGATGAACCGGGATGAACCGTCGCGGAGGGCCTCGGTGCTCTTGTGGGGCAGCGCTTATTTGGTGCATCCATACCGTTACCCCGTAATAGGCTATGAAGACCTCTTCAAGAAGATAAAGAGGGAAGACCTCCTCGAATACCACAGCGCGAGATATATACCCAATAATTGCGTTCTCTCTATCGTCGGAGACCTCGATGCGGGCAGTGCCGTCCGCGCGGTCAGGGATATCTTCGGGAGGTTGCCGAGAGAACCGGACATCCAGCCGGTCAGGCCTACCGAGCCGTTGCAGGTCTCTACCAGAAGGGCCGAGGAGGGGATCCCTCAGCTCAAGCTCTCACGCGCGATGATAGCTTTCCACGGCACCGCTTTAGCTAACGAGGACCTCTATCCTCTCGACTTGCTTTCGGTGGCTTTGGGCGAGGGCGAAAGCTCAAGATTATATAGGCGGCTGGTCCGCGATAAGAAACTGGCCTATTCGGTCTCGGCGTATAATTATACGCCGCAGGACGAAGGCCTATTTATCATAGGCCTTGCCCTTGAGGAGGATAAGATAGAAGAAGCGGTCGCCGAAGTCCTGAATGAGTTGAAGAGGATAAAGAGCCGTTCTCTCTCAAGCGGCGAGCTGAATAAAGTAAAGAAGTCCGTCTTAAGCGGTTTTATCTACTCAAAGGAATCCATCGAGGCTCAGGCCGATGATTACGCCTCGAATTACGCCCTGACAGGCGACTATGATTTTTCCAAGAGATACCTAAAGGGCTTAG
>JAGUXU010000197.1 GCA_020061685.1 Candidatus Omnitrophota bacterium | reverse complement strand
GTTTCGGTATCGGCGCAAGGAAGATAACGGTCTCGACAGCCGGCTATATCCCGGGCATAAGGCGTTTTATGAAAGAGAAGCCGCAGATAGAATTATCGGTCTCTCTGCATGCCGCGACCGACAAAACGCGCTCGTATCTTATGCCGATCAATAAAAAATACCCCTTATCCGAACTCATGGAGGCCTGCCGCGAATACGTCAGGACGAAGGACAGGATAATAACTTTTGAGTACGTACTAATAAAAGGGATCAACGCCTCGCGCGAAGACGCCGAAGCGCTCTCGAAATTATTAAAGGGCATACCCGGCAAGGTCAACCTGATACCTTTTAACCCGGTTTTAAACCTTAATTTTCTGCCGCCTTCAGATAAAGAAATAAAAGAATTTCACGAGGCCCTCAAGAGCCACGGTATCAATTCCACGATAAGGGCCCAGCGCGGAGCCGACATCGACGCCGCCTGCGGGCAGCTCCGCCTGCGCGAGATTTTACGTAACTCCTAGATATCCAAAGAGATCGATAATTTATTGTAAATCGCCTCGGATTTGGTATAATAGAAAGGTATGATGGCTTAAAGGATTCAGGAGGTTAGACGGAATGGCGGAGGACAGAGGATGCCTGCGCTGAAGAAAATCATAAAATTCCAGCTAAAAATTTCGCCCTTGACAAATATGGCGTGATAGGGTATATTTTAGTTGGCTAAAACCTTTTAGGTAGGCTAAAAATGGCAAACATAAAGGATGTAGCTAAATTAGCTAAGGTTTCCCCGGCGGCGGTTTCGCTGGTATTAAACGACAAATATAAGGGACAAATAAGCAAGAAGAACCAAGAGAATATCTTAAAAGCGGTTAAGCAGCTGGGCTACCGCCCCAATGAGATGGCCAGAAGTTTGATTAGAAGAAAGAGCAATATCCTGGAGTTGGTCATTCCCAAAGGAGACTCGATGTTTTCAACATTCTTCTTCTCGCAGATAGTCGACGGGATTTGGAATGTGGCCCAAAGAGAAGGATATACCTTGATGCTTCACATCAATGAACCGTATAAAGACGAATCACAAGATAGCACACGGCTTAAGGAAGGCTTGTTCAGCGACGGTTTGTTGGTCTTGTTGGATGAGACGGATCCGCATCTCATCTCTCGGTTAAGGCAGAAGGGCATTCCCTTTGTGCTGATAAACGAATCCGCTAAAAACGCGAATTGCGTTACGGTCGATTACGAAGGAGGGGCGAGAATAGCCACGGAGCATTTAATTAAGCTGGGCCACAAGAAGATCTGTTGCGTCAGAGGAGACCTGACGATTAATTCCGACCGCCAAAGACTGGCCGGCTATAAAGCGGCCCTTAGGAAGTATAATTTAAAGATATACGAGAATTTGATAGTGGAAGGAGGATTTTCGGAAAGAAAATCGTTCGAAGCAGTTAAAAAATTATTAACAGATAAAATTGAGTTTACCGGATTATTCGGGATCAGCGATATTATGGCTATCGGAGCGATGAAGGCAATCCAACAGGCTGATTTAAGGATTCCCGAAGATATATCTGTGGTGGGTTTTGACGATATCATCTTATCTTCTTATACTAAGCCCGCTCTTACTACCGCAAAAGTTCCGATGATCGAGATAGGGAAAGAAGCGGCGAAGGCCCTGATAGAAGATATCAATAAAAGCGGCAGAAGAAAAACAGGGCGATTGAAGAGAATATTAAAAACAACGTTGGTTGTGAGAGAATCAAGTGGACATTACGGCATCCGGAATTAAAACGAGTTTGATTAAGGCGGCAGTTTTTTTAATTTTATTCTCTGCAGTATCTCAAATTGCAGTTGCCGCATCTGTCCCCATGATAAGCATCGACGGCAACAAAAACGACTGGATGGATATCAGCCCTTTAGTTACGGTTGAGGCCAAGACACCTCTCGAAGGCCGTCCCGCCTTCGTGGCGTTTTATGCCGCGAGATCAAATCAGTATCTGGTCATCCGCGCTGATTTGACAGGCAGAGCCGTTAAGGTCGATACCTACACCTTATTCATGGACACGAATGATGACGTATCCACGGGGTTTATTTCGGGTGCTCCGGACAGCAATATAAGGGGCATGGATTATATGCTTTTGGGTAAATCATTCTTTAAATTTAACGGTACTTCCCAGCGGGCATGGAGCTGGCATAAATATGGCGACATCACCTGCGTTTGCGATGGCCATACCATAGAATCGGCGATACCTCTGGAAGCAATCGAGATAGGTAAAAGCGGTAAAATAAAAGTTGTGAACCAATTGAACAGCAGCGACTGGAGAAACCTTATCGATACCATGCCTCATTCCGGAAACATACCTTTGGATTTTAGTTCTTTACCCCTAGTAGAAGTGAAATTAAACCCTGTAGCCGGACAAAAAACTGGAGAAAAATAAGATGAAGAAAGGTATTAATCATTGGGCATTTTCGGTGGATTTATCTCTTGAGCAGTCTTTCGGTCTCGCCAAGAAAGCCGGTTTTGAGAGTATCGAAGTAAACATTGCCGAAGAGGGAGAGATAAACCTCTACTCTACGCAAAAAGAGATCGACGAGATCGTAAAAAACGCCGAGCAGGACGATCTTCAAATAAGCAGCCTCTCCACGGGGTTATTCTGGAAATATTCCCTGACCAGCCCCGAGGCCGAGGTCAGAGAAAAAGCCGTCGGCATAGTCAAGAAGATGCTTGAGGTCGCTTCGTGGCTTAAAACTGATGCCATATTGGTTGTCCCGGGGATGGTCACAGAAGAAGTTCCTTACGAGGAGGCTTATAAACGTTCCTGCGAAGCCATAAAAAAGTTAATACCCGCAGCGGAGAAGTATAAGGTTGCCATATGCGTTGAAAATGTGTGGAATAAGTTTTTATTGAGCCCGCTTGAAATGAGAGATTTTGTTCTCGGCTTCAAGAGCGAATATGTCAGGGCTTATTTTGACGTTGGGAACGTTCTCGCCTTTGGCTATCCGGAGCACTGGATCAAGGCGCTCGGTAAATTGATCAAACGGGTCCACATAAAGGATTTTAAGACGGCGGTTGCAACGCTGCCGGGTTTTGTTAATCTTTTGGAGGGGGATGTGAACTGGCCCGGTGTAATGGACACATTCCGAAAAGTAGGTTATGACGGTTTTTTAACGGCAGAATTATTTCCTCCCAAATTTTATCCGGAATCGCTAATATACGGGACCTCTGCGAGTATGGATAAAATAATGGGCAGGAATTAGAGAGATACGGCGATGCTTAAAGTTGGAATAATCGGCGCTGGAGGCATAGGCAGGGTGCATGCTTCGGTCTATCAGGGGATGCCTAACGTTAAGTTGATCGCAATTTCAGATATAAGGAATGAGGCTGCTTCTTCGGTGGCGGATGAGTTTAAGATAAAAGCCTTTAATTCAGCCGACGAACTGATAGATTTAAGCGAGGTAGATATTATTGATGTTTGCACTCCGACGCCGATACATAAGGAATATGTGATAAAAGCTGCAATGGCGGGAAAGCATGTCATTTGCGAAAAGCCCATTGCCAGAAATCTGGATGAAGCGCAGGATATGGTCCGGATTTGTAAGAAGGCCGGCGTAAAATTTATGGTGGCCCACGTAGTAAGATTTTTTCCAGAATACGCAAAAATAAGAGAACTGATAGAGCAGGGCAGCGCGGGGAAGCCCGCGGTCGTCAGGGCCAGCCGAAGCGTGGGCGTCGTAGCCGGCTGGAACAACTGGTATTCAAATTATGAATTAAGCGGCGGCCTTATGCTTGAATTAATGATTCACGATTTTGACGTGCTGCGCTGGTATTTCGGCGATGTAAAAAGAGTATTCGCAACCGAAGCCAGACAAAACGGGACCGAATATGCGCTTGCTACGCTCAGGTTTGAAAACGGGGTTATAGCTCATGTTGAAGGCAGCAGGGCCCATTTTTTGAGTTTTAAATCAGCTTTAGAAATAGCCGGCGATGGAGGTTTGATAGATTTTGACAGCAACGCGGCTAAACCCATTAATCTTTGTATAGGAAAGAAAGGGGATAGTGATAAAGAGATAGCAATCCCATCGAGCCCGACGGAAGAAAGTCCCTACTATAAGGAGTTATTTTCTTTCGTGAATTGTGTCGAAAAAGATTTGGATCCGCCTATTAACGGAGTAGATGCTACGAAATCACTGAAAGTCGCCTTGGCAGCCTTGGAATCCGCAAAGACGGGGAAAGTGGTAAGGTTATAAACTTTTCTAATAATTAAGGAGGGGGTAAGGAGAAATGAAGTTCGAGTCATTTGTTTTTAGCGCCAAAATCGACGGCAGGAAAAGAAGCTTCGGAAGTATCGGGTGGAAAGACGGGGAATATTCGGCAGGCAATTACGACCTTAAGGTGAGCTTAAAGCAGGATTTGGAGTTAGAGCTTCGCAGGAAAGACGGCAAAGAGATGGATCTGTGCGATGTCAGCTATGAGATAGAGCTGCCTTTGCTTAATTACGGCAGGGTAATAGTTCCCGATTGCGGCCGTTTCTATATGGATTATTATCTACCTCGTCAGGTCTGGGGCGAAACTTTCGAGTTGACCGACAGAAATTTTGGCAATCCTTTTATGGCATTACTCGATAACTACGACAAAGTAGAACTGGCTTTGGGTCTATTAGGGGAATTAATGGAGACAAAGGTTGAATTCCTGTCTCCGGGCGCCAATCGCAAGAACAGCCTCCGCGTAGACAGGGGCATGCTCCGTTTCCGTTTTACGAAGCCGACCAGAGGCCTGAAGATGGGCAAGACCAAGGTCTTTAAGGACGCCATCTTCCAGACGACCGGGGACAAGACATGGTTCCACTCTTTAAGAAAGTACGGCAAGCATTACTGGGATCGCCGCGGCGGGTTCGACTTTAATCTTGTTCCGGAGGCGTTTAAGCCGGCTTTCTGCACATGGGTATCCTATAATTCCGACGATCTGAATCATGATAAGATCGTAGAAATAGCGCGGGCATCTTCCAAATTGAATATGAAATCTTTTATTCTTGATGACGGCTGGTATGGCACGGGGCTTGACAGCGAACGCATGGAAAGCGATATGGGCGACTGGCCGGAATCGAACTGGAAGTATCCCGATATCAAAGAGACCATAAAGGCTATCAAGAGTTTCGGCTTATTGGCCCTGATTTGGTATGGGCCGACCTTGATCGGGCCGCATGCAAAGGTCTTCCCGAAGGTTAAGAAACTGATAGTGGAGTTTAACGGTAAACCGTATCGCCATAGAGGCAATTTCCATGTTTTCTGCCCGCGCAATCCCGAGGCAAGGGAGTTCATGATCAAGACCGCGGAGAAGATCATGGGTTACGGCGCCGATGGCATGAAGATAGACCTCTTGGACTATGTTCCAGGAAAGGAATGCACTGCCAAGCATCATCACGATGTAGGCACGATCTATCAGGGCATGACCAAGCTTTGTTCCGAGATGTATGAAAGAGTCATGAAAATAAACTCTCATGCATGGATCGGCGAGAAGAATAACTTCGGAAATGTTGAGTTCGCCAAACACGCAACTACCCTAAGGGGCGGCGATTCGCCTTTTGATATCAACATCAATTTTGCCAGAGTCATCTATCCTGCCGCATATACCCCGGCCGTCCACAACGATTATCTCGTCTGGACCTTCGCGGAAAGGCCGCGTGATTTGGCCACCTTATTGATTAAGCATATAGTCGGCGGCGTTCCGAATTTTGCCGTTGATGTGCTGCAGCTGCCCGAAGAGCAGGGGCAGGTCCTGAAAGCTTGGCTGGATTTCTTCAACAAGAATACGGATCTGTATATGAAAGGGGTCTTCGAGCCTCAAACCTCCGAGATGAACGCGTGGCAAAGGTCCGACGGAAAGAAGAACATGATAACGCTTCTTCATCCGGGCCGCGAGGTGTATATCCCCTCGGTCGCTAAGACATTCATCTTGAACGCTTCCGGAAACGAGGATATTTACGTGAAAGTCGATAAGGCCGAAGAGAAGAAAGCTACCGCTTATGATTATAAACTGGAGAAAGTCGAAGAGAAGGCCGTCAAACTGAGAAACGGCGGTATCGTTAAAATTCCGGTTGCCGGCATGTTGGTGTTGGAATAAAGAAGAAAAGGAGGTGGTTTCAGTGAGAATAACAAAAGCAGCGGCGGTTTTATTTTTGTTATTTATAATTGAATCTACAACTCAAGCTGAAATTCCGGCGATAAAAGTAACAATGTCCGTAGACGGTAAATTCGATGAATGGAAGAGACTTAAGCCTTTGGCGGACGATTCAATAAAAGATATACCGGATACGGAGCGGGTAAATTTTTCCAAGGTTTGGGCGGAAGTGGCCGGCAAAAATCTTTACATCAGTTATTGCTGCACGAAGCCGATCAATTTTGAGAATGAGGCGTATCGGTATAATGTCTTTGTCGATGCGGACAACGACCTTAGCACCGGCTATAGGGGGTGGGACGGGAATTGGGCCCTTGGGGCGGATTATCTTGTTCAGGGAGCGACGGTTTTTGAGTTTAGCGGCAGCCCTAATAGGGTATGGGAGTGGAAGAAGAAAGGAGCCGCTGTATACAAAATCGAGGGTAGCCAGATCGAGATGAAGGTTCCCCTGTCCTCGCTCGGCCTGAATAATAAGCAAGACTTCCGCGTCCTGTTTTATGGGGATAATGTCAGCGTAACGGACTATGTCCCCGATGATAACATCAATAAAAGCTTTGTTATCAAAGGGGAGTAGTAAAAAAAGGAGGGGCTGAAATGGGTAAGGGGTTAAGGGTAGTTTTAGCTATTTTGTTCCTTGTTTCATGTGCGTCAATTAGCGTAGAGGCTGTTGGCGCCGCTGATGTTAAGATAGACGGTAAATTCAACGAATGGAATGCCGTCAAGCCGGCGGCGGAAGACCCGAGCGGCGATACCCAAGATACCATAGATTATGTGAAATTATGGGTTGCCAGAGACAGCGAGAATCTTTATATAAGCTATTGTTTTGCCAAGCCGGTGGATTGGAATACGGATGCCTGGAGATGTAATGTCTTCATCGATACG
>JAGUXU010000149.1 GCA_020061685.1 Candidatus Omnitrophota bacterium | reverse complement strand
TTCTCGGAATTCTTCAAGGAGATAACCCTCCTCGTCGCGGGCCTTATAATCCTCGTCTCCATCGGATACAGGCCTTTCTCGGGCGAGGATTCGGGAGAATATTACTTCCTGCTTCTTCTGGTCGCCGTCGCGATGATGTTCGCCGTCTCCTCAAACAATCTCATAATGATATATATAGCGCTTGAGGCCGTCTCTCTTATATCATACATGCTTGTCGGCTTCCTTAAACGCGATGCCCTCTCAAGCGAGGGAGCGTTAAAATATTTCCTCTTCGGCGCGCTATCCACCGGCATCATGCTTTACGGGATATCCTTTATCTACGGGTTGTTCGGGACGACGGACCTGTCGGCCATCTCGGCGGCCCTGGAGGCAGGCGACGTAAATAACTTTACGGCGTTCATATCGCTTTTGTTGATACTGGCGGGCCTTTCTTTCAAATGCGCGCTCGTGCCTTTCCATATGTGGGTGCCGGACGCCTACCAGGGGGCGCCCACGCCGATCACCGCATTCATCTCCTCCGGGCCCAAGGCGATAGGTTTCGCGGTCTTGATCAGGATATTCCTGAAAAACTTCTTTCCGCTCTTCCCCAACTGGGTGGACATCATCACGGTCATGTCCATATTCACGATGACCGCCGGAAACCTGATAGCCATCTCGCAGGACAATATAAAACGGATGCTCGGTTATTCATCCATCGCGCAGGCGGGATACATATTGATAGGTTTCGCGGTCGGGACGCCGCGGGGCGTGGAAGGAAGCCTGCTCTATATCCTCGCCTACGTCCTTATGAATCTCGGCGCCTTCGGCTGCATCATCCTTGTCTCGAATTCCATAAAAAGCGACAGGATCAAGAATTACGCCGGCCTCTACAAAAAGGACCCGGCGATAGCGTTCATGCTCACGATCTTCCTGCTCTCGCTTGCCGGAATACCTCCGCTCGCGGGATTCCTCGGAAAATTCCTGGTCTTCGCCGCGGCCATCGAATCAAGGTTCGTCCTTCTTGCCGTCGCCGGAGTCATAAACAGCGTAGTGGCGCTGTACTATTACGTAAGGGTCGTAAAATTCATGTATCTGGACGAACCGGGGACATTCGAAGTCCAGCCCAGGCCCATCTCTATTCAAATCGCCTTGATAGTGGCATTGGCAGGAATTCTTATCGTCGGCCTCTTCCCGCTGCCGTTCTTAGACTGGATCGCAGCTTCGCTGCTTTAACCCCGCACCTTTGATATATTCAGACTTTAAAAGATGCCTTATAATAGAGGGAATAATACAAAGGTGCGGGGTTGAGTTTATAGGTTGAATTGAATAAAAATTTCGTGATATAATATGTCCCCGACGGATAAAAAAGCGGCTGAAGTTTACAGGATGGCCAGGATATGGGGATTGGTCTCGTTCATCCCCGTTGTCATGGCCGCCGGCCCGATAGCGGGATATTTCCTCGGCGAGTATCTGGAGAGGAAATTCGGGTTCGCGCCTTACCTATCCATCTCCCTTGTCGCGTTGGGGTTTATAGCCGCCGCCCGAGAGGTCGTCAGGATATTAAGGCTTATAAACAAGTCGGACAGGAAATCCTAAATGGATGAAACGTTAAAGAGAGCGATAAATTTGATCGCGCTTACGGTCGCGGTAGCGTCGGTCATACTCATCGCCGCAAATAGATTAAGCTGGGCTACCGGCTTATTGGTCTCGACGGCGTGGTCAATAATTAATTTCCTCCTCTTAATAAATATCTTCGGGATCGCGATGCTCCGGAAATCCAAGAAAGCGCTGCTCGCGGTCCTCTTTATCAAATTCCCGGTATTGTATCTGATAGGTTATCTGATCCTGGTCTCGGGGTTATTCCCCGTATCAAGTATCCTTACCGGCTTGATCGCATTGATCGTTCTCGGAGCAGTGACCATATGGCCGAAGCAGGCGTAGTCCGACAAGAACTTCCTAATCTGGTAACGTTCCTTGCTGAGAAACTTGAAGGGACGCCATTCGCCCATTTCCTGCATATCTGGGAAAATGTCATATTCTCGCTTATCATAGTCTCTATTATATCTTTGGTGGCGTATCTCGCTTCCCGGAAGAGCACTCTTGTCCCCGGCAGATTACAGGCCTTCGCCGAGCTCGTCGTGGGCGGGCTGGATGATTTTGTGTGCGGCATCCTCGGGCCGAAAGGCAGCAAATACACGCCTTTTATCGGGACACTCTTTATTTATATACTCTTGATGAACCTCTTCGGTCTGGTCCCATTTATGAAATCCTCCACCTCAAGCCTCTCCACGACCGCGGCGCTCGCTATCTGCGTATTCTTCTATGTCCAATACACCGGGCTCAGGGAGATGGGCCCCTTGGGGTATCTGGACCATCTTATGGGCAACCCCAGAGGGATAATAGCGTTCAGCATATTTATCCCCATTATATTATTTGTCATACATATCATCACCGAATTTGTAAGGCCGCTTAGTTTGACATTGCGTCTCGGAAGCAATATACTGGCTGAAGATAAGCTGCTTGCGGTATCGGCGGGCTTCGGGATCGGCGGGATACCGCTATTGCTTTTCAGCATGTTCCTGATGATCCTGTCGGGATTGATACAGGCCGTGGTTTTCAGTTTATTGAGCACCGTATATTTCGCTCTGGCATTATCACATGAGGAGTAACTTCTGAAAGAAGGGGTCGATTAAGATGACTTTTGTCTGGTTAAAATTCATCGCCTGCGCCTTGATAATCTTCTTTACCGGCAAACGGGTCGCGAAATACGGGGATATCATAGCGGAGAAGACGGGCCTTGGCGGTCTCTGGATCGGGGTGGTGCTGGTCGCGGTCGCAACGAGCCTGCCCGAGATATTCACGGGCGTAGGCAGCGTCGTCTTCGTAGACGCTCCGGACCTCACCGCCGGGAACCTCTTCGGGGCCAATACCTACAATCTCCTGAACATAGCCATCCTGGACTTTATCAATAAAGGCCCCCTATTAAGCACGGTCTCGGTCGGGCAGTTGCTGACGACCGGACTAAGCCTCATACCGCTGTCTATCGCCGCGGTCGGCATATTCCTGAGCGCCCGCCTGCCGCAATTCGGGATCGCTAATATAAGTATTTACAGCATATTGATCCTGGTCCTGTATTTTGTCTGCATAAGGAAGATTTTCAAATTCGAAAATACGCAGCAAAAGATCGCCAGGGAGCTCCGGATGGAGATGAAGGAAGAAGAGAAAAAAATTATGTCAAAATATGAGCACATAACTCTTAACAGGGCCTTTATCTTATACGCGGTTTTCGCATTGATCATCGTGGGGATGGGAATATGGCTCGCTTATATCGGCGACGAGCTGGCGCGGGTCATGAATCTGGGCCAGAGTTTTGTCGGCAGCCTGTTTCTCGGCTTCGCCACGACCCTTCCGGAGATCTCCGTCTCCGTGGCGGCGCTCCGCTTAGGCGCCAAAGAGATGGCGGTAGCGAACATGCTCGGCTCCAATCTTTTTAATATGGCGATACTATTCATCAACGACGTCTTTTACCGGAAAGGCCCGATCTTCGGGGC
>JAGUXU010000031.1 GCA_020061685.1 Candidatus Omnitrophota bacterium | reverse complement strand
GGGATCACAGACCAGTGGCAGGAGTTCGTCATCCCGCTGAAGAATTTCAAGGGCATGAGTAATTTTAAAGTGATGAAGGAATTGACGATCACATTTGATGATATGAGGTGCAGTCCGAAAATAGGCGAGCTTTATATAGACGATATTTATCTATCCCAATGAGTTAATTAAGTGAGGGCTTATTTTACTTTCCTGTTATTTTTAGGCCTGTCCTTTAATGTTTTCGGCGCTTATGCCGAAGAAGGACAGGTCACTTTTTTGATAGATGATTTTGAGGCGAAGAGATGGGTCAACCTGATCGGCGGCCCATGCTCTTCATGGGAGGCCGACCCCTACAAAGCCAGCGAATATTGCCGGGCCTCTTTCACCGAAGATGCAAGGGCCGATAAAAAAACGACGGTCCTCCGGCTACAATATAATTTAAACAAGACCGATTATAACGGCTATTATACCAAGCTTAACGGCTTCGACCTCCGCCCATATAAATACCTTACCCTCTGGATAAAGAGAAGCGAAAAATTCTATCCCAATGCCTTTAAGATAGAGATCAAGACCAATACCAAGACCGCTTTTTATAGGTATACTTTCACCGATTCCGATGTGGAGTGGACGAGGGTGGAGATCCCCTTCGAGAAATTTCATAATTTCGGAAAGATAGACAGCTGGAAACAGGCCAGCGAGCTTACGATAGTCTTTGAAGGCAGGCAGACTAAGCCGGCCTCCGGGGTCCTTTATGTCGACGATATAGGATTTTCCTCTCCCATAGGTTATTATAATAAACAAGCGGCCTTTATAGAAAAAGAGGAAGGAAAGAGGAGGAACGAGATGCGTAAAATAGCCTCTCTTCCTGAGGACGAACTTCTTGATGTTATATCGCGGAAGACATTTGATTATTTTTGGCTTGAGGCAAGCCCGGTCACGGGCCTTGTCAAAGACAGGAATACGCTTTATTCCGCGGCCAGCATGGGCGCTACGGGTTTTGGCCTGACCGCGCTGTGTATCGGAGCCGAGAGGAAATGGATAACGCCTCAAGAGGCCTATAACCGCGTGACCAAGACCTTAAGGGCCCTTAAGGATATCGCCGCCAAGGAACACGGATTTTTTTATCATTGGGTCAATTCCCATACAGGCAGGCGCGACGGCAGGTCAGAGGTCTCTTCGGTCGATACGGCGCTGCTCTTAGGCGGGGTCTTGACGGTCAGGGAATATTTTCCTCAACCGGAGATAAAAGAACTGGCCGACGAGGTCTATAAAAATATCCAGTGGTCATGGATGATGGGCGACGACGTGGACAGCGGCCTGTTATATATGGGCTGGGCCCCCGAAGACGGATTTAAAAAATTCATCCGTTGGGATATGTTCGCGGAAGAGATGATGATGTATCTTCTGGGGATGGGCTCGCCCACCTATCCGTTGCCTGACCAATCATGGCATTCCTTCGTGCGTCCCCTAAAGCAGTACGCTAAAGAGGCCTACCTTTATCACGACGGGGAATCGATGTTCGTTTATACTTATTCCCACGCATGGGTGGATTTCCGAAATAAACATGATATGTACGCCGATTATTGGCGGAATTCCACGGAGGCCGTCAAGGCTAATTACCGGTTTTGCATGGACAATAAAAATAAATTCAAGACTTATAAGGAAGGTTATTGGGGGATCTCCGCCTGCGACGGGCCACAGGGGTATGCCGCTTACGGCGCGCTATACGGCATG
This sequence comes from Candidatus Omnitrophota bacterium, assembly GCA_020061685.1. GTDB lineage: Bacteria > Omnitrophota > Gorgyraeia > Pluralincolimonadales > Pluralincolimonadaceae > JAGUXU01. The sequence continues at coordinate 1,470 of JAGUXU010000031.1, read as the reverse complement.
AACGACGGCACCATACCGCCTTATTCCCTATGCGCCGCCGTTCCTTTCGTTCCGGAACTTGCGATCCCGGCTATTCGCTCACTCCTGGCAAACCACGGCTACAGGGTATGGGGCAAGTACGGTTTCGTCAGCGCCTTCAACCTGGACAAAGACTGGTTCTCGACAGAGTATATCGGCATAGACGAAGGAATAATCCTGCTGATGATAGAGAATTATCGCAGCGGTTTCGTATGGAAGACGTTCATGGCGAATCCTTATATTAAAGCAGGCATGGAGAAAGCGGGATTTAAAGCCGGCACCAAAGAATTGGATATAGCATTCCTCCAGAAACTGCAGGAGGAGAGGGAGAAGGCGCTTGATAAGGAAACCAGGAAACTGCTGGTGTATCACGCGAAAGAGGAGATTAAAGTAGACGGCGGATTAGAGGGATGGGAGAACCTGACGCAGTTCAGCCTCGATAAAGATATAGAGTTCGGGGAGATCTCCGGCCCCGATGACTTAAGCGCCTCTTTCGGCTTTCAGTGGGACGAGGAGTATCTTTATTTCGCCATCGATATCACGGATAACGAGATAGCGGCGCGTGAATCAAAGGGCGATATTTACAGGGGCGATGGCGTGGAGGTGTATTTGGATTTCAAGACGAAAGGGAGAAATTTCGTCTGGGGCGATAAAGAGAACTTCCAGATCGGCCTGGCGCCTGACAGCATAACCGGCAGCCCCGCTAAATGGGCGTGGTTCCAGGATATGGACCCGAAAGACAACGTTAAATTAGCCGTTACGAAGAAGGAGATGGGCTATAGTATGGAAGCGGCCATTAAATGGTCTTTCCTGAACCAGAAACCCGTACCCGGCCTCGCGTTCGGCGCTTCCGTCGCCGTTCACGATGTGGACAGCAATACGAAGGCCGACAAGAAACTGAACTGGTGGTTCAAGAAATCCGCGGGTAAGATAAGACTGGGAGAGATGAGTCTTGTCGAATAGGATCTATTCGGTCGTATTCGCCGGCCTGCTCCTGATCGCCGATTTCGAATCGGGAGCAGAGAGGAATAATGTAGACGGCGGCCATTTCGGGGTTTGGGAACGAAATGAGAATGAAGACATCCGCAGTTGCCGGATGTCTTTTTTTGAGCCGGGGAGGAACGAGTCCGCTTATTGTCTAAAATTGGAATATGATGTCGGTCCGCCGAATTCGCCCTACGCGGGTTTCTGGCTGTTGTTCGACGATCTCGATCTGACTCCCTACAAGGTACTTTCATTTTGGGCCAAGGGAGACAGGAAAGCGGGATACACAAGGTATTTTAAAGTAGAATTCAAGAATGACAATGAAAGCGCCTACGTTGTCACCCCTCCCATATCTGACGGATGGCGCAAGATAGAGATACCGCTGAGCAGGTTTAATATAAACGACCGGACCAGGATGACGGAATTTGTCATAGTCTTTGAGGATAAGGAAGTCAGCAGGAAAAAGGG
>JAGUXU010000019.1 GCA_020061685.1 Candidatus Omnitrophota bacterium | reverse complement strand
TCATAATCCCGGTCGCCATGGACAAGGAACTTCGCTTCGCTATCCGCGAAGGAGGCCACACCGTAGGCGCCGGAGTCGTATCAGAGGTAATAGCGTAAAAATGTCAACCGCACAGAAGGCAAAGATAAGGATCAAACTCAGGGCTTACGACCACAGGGTGTTGGACCAGTCCGCGGCCGAGATAATCGAGACCGCCAAAAGGACAGGCGCCAAGGTCTCGGGACCGATACCTTTACCGAGTGATAGGGTGGTTTACACGGTCTTGCGCTCCCCGCATATAGACAAGAAATCGCGGGAACAATTCCAGATGAAGACGCACAAGCGAGTGTTGGACATCATCGAACCGACCTCAAAGACGATAGACGCGTTGAAGAAACTGGATCTACCGGCCGGAGTCGATGTAGAGATAAAATAACGGACAAGAACGGATAACCAAAAATGGCATTAGGTATATTAGGCAGAAAATTAGGCATGACGCAGGTCTTCAGGACCGACGGCCGCGTAATCCCGGTAACCGTGATCGAAGCGGGACCATGCTTTGTCATGCAGGTGAAGGGGAAGGACAAGGACGGATACGATGCGGTCCAGATCGGCTTTGTAGACAAGAAGGAAAAGAACGTCAGCAAGCCACAGTTGGGCAAATTTAAGAAAATAAACATGTCTCCGAAAAGATTTGTCCGCGAGATAAGGATTTCTCCCGACTTGAAATTTGAGGTCGGACAGCAGTTGAAGGTCGATATATTCGCGGCAGGCGACGCGGTCGATATCACGGGTACTTCGATCGGCAAGGGTTTTCAGGGCGGCATGAAGAGATGGCACTGGAAGGGCGGTAAGAAGACCCACGGCTCCACGTCTCATAGAAGGATAGGTTCAATAGGTTCCAGCACGACTCCCGGCAGGGTCTGGAAAGGGCATCACCTTCCCGGCAGAATGGGCGGGGATACGGTCACCATCCAGAACCTGGAAGTCGTAAAGATTGACCCGGAAAATAATTTATTGGTTGTAGAGGGTGCTGTACCCGGTCCGACCAGCAGCTTATTGATGATCAAGAAGGCCAAGAAGCGCGCTAAGGCCAAGATACCGCAGCTGATCATAACCAAGGAAAAGAAGGAAAAGTCGAAAGGCGCGGCAAAGGCCGAGGCCGGCAAGAAAGAGGCTAAGAAATAATCATGGCAGAGATATCCATTTATAATATAAGCGGCCAGTCAGTCGGGAAGATGGAACTCGACAAGAAGATATTCAACGGCGAGGTCAATAAAGCCGTCCTGTATCAGATAGTAAAGATGCATGAAGCCAATTTAAGGCAGGGCAACGCTTCGACAAAGACCCGTTCCGACGTCCGCGGAGGCGGCAAGAAACCCTGGAAACAGAAGGGGACAGGACGCGCGCGCGCCGGTACCTCGAGGTCTCCGTTGTGGAGAGGCGGCGGTATAGTCTTCGGCCCTCATCCGAGGGATTATTCCTATTCTCTCCCAAAGTCGGTCAAGAGGATAGCTTTGATATCGAGCCTGAATTCTAAATTAAATGATAAAGAACTCATCGTTGTGGATGATATAAAGATCTCCAAGCCTAAGACAAAGGAGATCGCCGTGGCGCTGCGCAACCTAAAGGCGGACGAAAGACCGCTTTTGGTCCTTGATGAGAAAGACGAGGCGATAGTGCGTGCCTCCCGGAATATCCCGCAGCTTATTTTGCGGGATTACAGGACGTTAAACGCCTACGATATCATAAAACAGCACAAATTGGTATTAACCCAGAAGGCGCTTGTCGCCCTGACTAAACTGCTGGTGAAACAATGATCCAGAAATATAAGATAATCCGGAGCCTGCTTCACTCAGAGAAAGGGGCAACGCTTACGCCTTTCAACAAATATGTGTTTGAGGTCAATAAGAAGGCGAACAAGCCGGAGATAAAGAAAGCGGTAGAGGAAACTTATAAGGTAAAAGTAAAGGATGTAAACACAATGATAATGTCCGGGAAATGGCGCAGGGTAAGGTTCAAGCCCGGCAAGACCCCTGACTGGAAGAAGGCGGTAGTCACCCTTCAGGCAGGCAGTAAAATAGATATAGGCACATAAGGCTAAGACCATGTTAAAGACATATAAACCATATACGAAATCAAGAAGGTTCATGACATCTTCAGATTTCTCCATCCTTACCAAGAAGGAGCCGGAGAAGGCCCTGCTTATCCCCAAGAAGAAGAAAGGCGGCCGTAACGCCCACGGACATCTGACGGTTCGCCATCAGGGCGGCGGGCATAAGCGCATGATCCGGATAATAGATTTTAAGCGCGATAAGGTCGGAGTCCCGGCCAAGGTCATAGCCATCGAGTACGATCCGAACAGGTCGGCGTTTTTAGCGCTGCTTGAGTATTCGGACGGCGTGCGAAAATATATTATCGCGCCGGTGGACCTGAAAGTAGGCGACACGGTCGTCTCGGGTCCCGACGCGGATATAAAACCCGGCAACGCGCTGCCGATCAAAAATATACCGGTAGGAAGTTTTATACACAATATAGAATTATCCAAAGGCAGGGGCGGGCAGATAGTGCGTTCCGCGGGCACATCGGCGCAGCTTATGGCCAAGGAAGGCGATTATTCGCACGTCAAGCTGCCTTCGGGCGAGATCCGTTTAATACATCTGGATTGTTATGCGACCATAGGGCAGGTCGGGAATGTCGAACACGGCACGATATCGATCGGTAAAGCGGGCAGGAGCAGATGGCTTGGTATCCGTCCGACGGTAAGAGGAGCCGCGATGAATCCCCACGACCATCCTCACGGCGGCGGAGAGGGAAAATCAGGCCAGGGCAACCCGCATCCTGTTTCGCCATGGGGCATGCCTACCAAAGGATTTAAGACCAGAAGAGCGGGCAAGTATTCGAACAGATTGATAATCAAGCGGAGGAGATGACAATGGGGCGTTCTACCAAAAAAGGCCCATTCGTAGAGGATTATTTGATCAAGAAGATCGAGAAGATGAAAGGCGACAAGAAGCCGATTAAGACATGGTCTCGAAGGTCGACGGTCATACCCGAGTTTGTCGGCTATACCTTCTTGGTCCATAACGGCAATAAGTTTATCCCGGTATTTGTGACCGAGAACATGGTGGGGCATAAGCTCGGCGAGTTTTCCCCGACCAGGACTTTCAGGAGGCACGGCGGCGTGAAGTCGAAGGAAACGCCTCCACCTGCTTAAAATAACAGAGGGTGATCAAAGGATATGGAATCCGCAGGAAGGGCAATAGCTAAATTCATAAAGATATCACCGTATAAGGTGCGCAAGGTTGTCGCGCTGATCAAGGGCAAGGATGTAAATTCAGCCCTGGCGATCCTGAAAAATACCGAGAAGCGTTCGACTATTTATCTGGAACGCGCCTTAAAGTCGGCGATCGCCTCTGCGAAACAGGGCGGTAAAGTCAAACAGGACGATCTTTATATATCAAAGATATTGATCGATGACGGGCCGATGATGAAAAGATACAAAGCCGCGGCGATGGGCCGCGCCACGATGATAAGAAAAAGGTCCAGTCATATATCGATAGAGGTAGGAAGGCTGGCGGGTTCGGATAAAAAGGTTTCCGCAAAGAGCGGAAAAATAGGAGGTTAAGTGGGTCATAAAGTTCATCCGTTATCAATGAGGTTAGGTTATATAAAGACGTGGCGTTCCCGTTGGTTTGCCAGGAAGAAGGATTTCGCCAATAATCTTCATGAAGACATAGAGATACGCAAATACGTCAAGAAGACTTTTTCCGCGGCCGGCATCTCGAGTATCGAGATCGAACGCGCAAGCACGCGAGCGAAGATCATAATCCATACCGCCAGGCCGGGCATCATCATCGGCAGGAAAGGCGCGGACATAGACAGGTTACGCGACGATCTTCAGGATAAGACAAAGAAAGAGATATACATCGATATAAAAGAAGTAAAGAACCCGGCTATCGAGGCGCAACTGGTGGCGGAGAACATAGCGTTTCAGCTCGAAAAACGTATCGCCTTCCGCCGCGCCATGAAGAAAGCGGTCCAGCAGGCGATGACCGGCGGTGCATTGGGAATAAAGGTCAAATGCGCGGGCAGGCTCGGGGGCGCGGAGATGTCGCGGACAGAGGGTTATAAAGAGGGAAAAGTCCCGCTGCAGACATTCAGGGCCGATATAGATTACGGATTTACGGAAGCGTTGACGACTTACGGGCTTATAGGTGTCAAGGCCTGGGTCTATAAGGGGGATGTTTTAGAGAAAAGGCCGGTAGAGGCGGAGGTAACGGATGGCGTTGTTTCCAAAGAGGGTTAAATACAGAAAAGCACAGCGGGGCAGGCGCAAAGGGATCGCCATGTCCGGCTCGACGATAGCTTTCGGGGAATACGGGCTCCAGACACTTGAGAACGCGTGGATAAAGAATACCCAGATAGAGGCGGCGAGAGTAGTCCTGTCCCGTCATTTAAAGGGCGGCGGCAAGGCCTGGATAAGGATCTTTCCCGACAAGCCGGTGACCAAGAAGCCCGCAGAGACCAGGCAGGGAAAAGGCAAGGGTATGACGGACCATTGGGTCGCCGTGGTAAAACGCGGGAAGATCCTGTTTGAACTCGAAGGCCTTCCGGAGCCTATAGCGAAAGAGGCTATGCGGTTGGCTTCTTCAAAGTTGCCGGTAAAGACGAGATTTGTTTCAAGGACAAAGGTTGCGGCCTAAAGAAAAAGACGGTATAAAATGACACTGAAATCGCAAGAGATAAGAAACCTGGCGGCAGAAGAATTAAAGGCGAAGTATAATGCCCTTCTGCAGGAGCTTTTTAATTTTAACCAGCAGGCGAGGATCGGCAAGCTCGAGAAACCCGACAAGATCCGCCAGACCAAGAAGGATATCGCGCGGGTCCTGACCGTATTAAGGGAAAAGGATATCAAGATATGAACGAAAGAAGCGAGAGGGGACACAGAAAAGAAAGAATCGGGACCGTGGTGAGCGACAAGATGGAGAAGACCATCGTCGTAAAGGTCGACAGCCTCGCCAAGCACGCCGGATATAAGAGGATTCTTCACCGCTCGAAAAAATTCAAGGTCCACGATGAAGAGAAGAAGGCGAAGACCGGCGACAGGGTCAAGATCGTCGAGACGCGCCCCATCTCAAAAGATAAACGCTGGAGATTGGTCGAGGTCCTGAAATGATCCAGTTACGCGCCATATTAGACGTCGCCGACAATACGGGAGCCAAGCGCGCCGCCATGATAGGCGTAATAGGC
>JAGUXU010000144.1 GCA_020061685.1 Candidatus Omnitrophota bacterium | reverse complement strand
TGAGAGAGGCGTTATATTGGGAGAAGTCCGACGGTAAGGTCGCCTGCCATCTCTGCCCGCATGAATGCAGGATAGTAAACGGCCTGGCAGGGATCTGCGGGGTGCGCAGGAATATAGACGGAAAACTGTACTCTCTCGTCTACGGCGAGACGACCTCGGTATCGCTGGACCCCATAGAGAAGAAGCCGCTCTACCATTACCATCCCGGGGAATACATCCTTTCTTTGGGGACGAAGGGCTGCAATTTCAAATGCCCGTTCTGCCAGAACTGGGAGATATCGCAGGAGATCGGGGCGGCGACCGAAAAGGTGACATCCGAATGGGTCGTCGCGAAGGCCAAAGAGAACAAGTCCTTCGGCATCGCCTATACCTACAACGAGCCGTTTATATGGTATGAGTTCGTCCTTGATACCGCGAAGTTGGCGAGGAAAGAGGGACTGGAGAACGTCCTGGTGACGAACGGATATGTGAACCCCGAGCCGCTCGAAGAGATGCTGCCCTTTATAGACGCGATGAACATAGATCTGAAATCCATAGACGATGATTTTTACAGGAAGATATGCCGCGGCACCGTTGAGCCGGTCCTCTATACGATAAAGCGGTCGGCTAAATCGTGCCATATCGAGCTTACGAACCTTATTATACCGGAGCTAAACGACTCGGACGATGATCTTGCGCGGCTTGTCGACTGGATATATGAGAACGTCGGGCCGGATGTCCCGCTTCATTTTTCCCGGTATTTCCCGTGCTATAGACTTGATAAGCCGCTCACACCGGTCGAGACGCTTAAACGCGCCGAAAGTATAGCGAAGAAGAAATTAAAACACGTCCATTTAGGCAATATTTAGGGACGGTTATGCGTCCTTGACAACACAAGGGCGATTTTGGTATCTTATTTTTACCGACGATACAGTGCCGTATCGTAGATGTAAAGAGAAAAGACAAAGATGTCTTCTATTTTTATGCCAATGTCAGGCGTTTTTTGTGTTTTTTAGGGTTTTTCCGGTTTAAGTTTGCACTGTCAGCAGAAGGAGAAACGATGTCAAAGAAGATAGAAGAATTCATGTCGATGGTAATCGGGAGGAATCCCGGTGAAGTCGAGTTTCATCAGGCGGTAAGAGAAGTCGTGGAGTCGGTAACGCCTTTTATCGAGAAGAACCACAAATATCAGAAGGCCAAGGTCCTCGAAAGGATGATCGAGCCGGAGAGAGTGATAATGTTCCGCGTTCCGTGGCTGGACGATAAAGGGGAGATCCGGGTAAACAGGGGTTATCGCATACAGATGAACAGCGCCATAGGCCCATATAAAGGAGGCCTGCGTTTCCATCCGAGCGTAAACCTGGGCATCCTGAAATTCCTGGCCTTTGAGCAGGTCTTCAAGAACAGCCTTACCACCCTGCCGATGGGCGGAGCCAAGGGCGGTTCCGAATTCGACCCCAAAGGGAAATCCGATAACGAGGTCATGAGGTTCTGCCAGAGTTTTATGACCGAACTTCAAAGGCATATCGGACCGGATACGGACGTCCCGGCCGGCGATATAGGAGTGGGCGGACGCGAGATCGGATACCTCTTCGGACAATACAAGAGGTTGCGTAATGAATTTACGGGCGTCCTGACGGGTAAAGGATTGAAATGGGGCGGAAGCCTGGTAAGGCCCGAGGCCACAGGCTACGGTTGCGTCTATTTTGTCGAAGAGATGATGAAGACAAAAGGCAAGTCGCTCCGCGGAAAGGTCTGCGCGGTATCCGGTTCCGGAAATGTCGCGCAGTACACGGTGGAGAAACTGCTTGATCTGGACGCGAAGGTAGTGACATTATCGGATTCCGGCGGCTTTATTTACGACAGTAAAGGCCTGGACGGGAAAAAACTGGATTATGTCCTGGACCTGAAGAATGTGCGCCGGGGGCGCATAAAGGAATACGCCAAGGAATTCGGCTGTAAATACTTTGAAGGCAAGCGTCCGTGGGGCGTGGACTGCGATGTCGCGTTCCCGAGCGCTACACAGAACGAACTGAACGAAGCCGACGCCAAGGCGCTGGTGAAGAACGGCTGCATCGCCATAGGCGAAGGGGCGAACATGCCTACGACGCCGGAAGGCGTCAGGGTCTTCCAGAAGGCCAGGATCCTCTACGCGCCCGGGAAGGCCTCTAACGCCGGCGGAGTCGCGACCAGCGGCCTTGAGATGTCGCAGAACAGCATGAGATTGTCATGGAGCCGCGAAGAGGTCGATAAGAAGTTACGCGAGATAATGATAGCCATCCACGAACAATGCGTCAGATACGGCAAAGAGGGCGGATACATCAATTACGTCAACGGCGCCAATATCGCCGGCTTCGTGAAAGTGGCCGACGCCATGATAGATCAAGGGTTGGTATAGACAAAAAACCCGGTTGGTAGTAAAATACGGGGGATGGTCTTGAAGAAATCTAGATCAAAACCATCCCCTTATTTTTATGAAGATAGACATACCGTACGGTAAAACTAATATAGGCATCTCGATCCCGGCTAAGAACCTGCTGGGCGTCCTCCATCCCAAGAGGTCCCGCATCAGGAAATCCGAGTCCCGGATAATAAAGGACGCCATCTTAAATCCGATGGGTTGTTGCCGCCTGAAGGAATTGGTCTCTCCCAAGGAGACGATAGGCATCGTCGTCCCGGACCTGACAAGGAAATGTCCCCGCGAGCTGATCCTACCCATCCTCCTGGACGAGCTTAAGAAGGGCGGGATACAGGACAAGGATATAACGATATTCATGGCGATCGGCATGCATCGCCCCCTGACCAAAGACGAGATAGAGAAGGCCTTCGGGAAAAATATCGTAAAAAGGATAAAGGTAAAGAACCATAACCCCACCGATAAATCGAACCTTACGCATTTAGGCTATGTCGCGGGCGGCGTTCCCGCCGTAGTGAACAAGGAATTATTGTATAAGGACCATACGATCGCGATAGGGGTCATCGAGCCGCATCTCTACGCGGGGTTCAGCGGCGGCCCAAAGACGTTGAGCATCGGCATGGCAGGCGAGGAGACGATAAGCTATACCCACAGCCCGAAGTTCCTGGATAAGCCCGGCGTAAGGTTAGGCGCGATAAAGGACAACCCCTT
>JAGUXU010000038.1 GCA_020061685.1 Candidatus Omnitrophota bacterium | reverse complement strand
CCTGCCCGCCTCAGGCGGGCTTTTCCTCTACTATCACTTCGTCAACGCCGTCTACTTCCTTTATCCTGACCTGCACCACTTCCTTCTGCGAGGTCGGAATATTCTTGCCCGCGTAGTCGGCCCTTATCGGAAGCTCCCTGTGCCCCCTGTCCACCAAGACAGCGAGCTGGATGCTCTTTGGCCGTCCGAAATCTATGAGGGCGTCCAAAGCGCACCTTATCGTCCGCCCGGTATACAAGACATCATCGACCAGGATTATGACCTTGTCGTGGATATCGAATTCGATCTCGGTCTTATGGACTACCGGCTGCTCCGCGATGGTCGTCAGGTCGTCCCGGTACAACGTGATGTCCAGTATGCCGAACGGGATGTCCTTCCCTGCGATATCCCTTATCTTGGCCGTCAGGCGCTCCCCCAGGAACGCGCCCCTTGTCCGTATGCCGACCACAGACAATTCGCCGATATCCTTGTTCTTCTCTATTATCTCGTGCGCTATCCTCGCAAGCGACTTGTCCACCGCCTCGGCGTCCATTATCTTCGCTTTTTCGTGAAGTGGCATCTCACCTCTCCGTTATGGGCTGCATAAAAATAAAAAACCTGTCCCCGGCCTCCAGGCCGAAAACAGGTATAATTTCCGCTTTTTTTGATCTCTTACACACTTTTTTCTCCTTTTCCGGCCTCACAGGACCGGGTTAAAAGGGTGCTGCTAAAGTAAAAATATAGCATACGGCCGTCCCTTTGTCAAGGGGTATTTCAATTCGTCTTCTTTTCCGAATAGCCCAGTGAATCGGTGGGAATAGACTTAAAGAGCCTGGCGACGACTTCGTAACCCGGCTTGGGCTTCCTGTCCCACGTCAATATCCCCCAGTATTCCTCTATGTGCTTATCCTGGACCGAGGGGTTGCCTCCTTTCCACCACTCGTCTATCCACTCAAATATGACGATACCGGTGAGCTTCTCCCCGACGGCCTTTATCTGCACCTCTATGGCGTCGTCCTGCTTGGCCTTCTTGACGAATGTGCTGAAACCCGTCTCGGTTATGATGACGGGCTTATCGAACTTCTTGGAGATATCGGCCATCTGGTTGACCACTTTCGAGGCGAGGGGCGCCCCGCCCCAGCCGAAGCCGTGGCCGCCGATATACGCGTTACAGCCGATGACGTCAAGGAAATCAAACCCCAGGTTATAGCCCTCCACGTTCAGTACGTTGGCGGCGGTGACGGGATGGGCCTTGTCGGCCTCCTTGACAGCCAGATATATCTCCTTCATGAACTTATTTACGACGTCAAAACCGTAGCGGGGTATGGGGCTGCCCGGTTCCTCGTAGCAGAACGGCGCGTCATTCCATATCAGCCACATCAGTATGCATTTCCTGTTGCTGTGTTTCTTCACGGTCTCGACCGCTATCTTCTTTAGCGTCTTGAGTTCCACATCCGAGGAATAATCCGTATAGGAAGAGGGGGAGACGATCTGCTCGATTATCTTTATATCGTACTTCTCCGCCAGGTCCAGGAGCGCGTCGGGAAGCGGCTCGTACGTCCTTATGGTATTTATGCCGGATTCCTTCATCATGCTGAAATCGTTCTCAAAGACGGACATAGGGATCTTGGAGAAAGACCCCCCTACTCCCGGAGGAAGGCCGGGCGCGCTTATCCCGTATGCCACGCCCTTTATGAAGAAAAGTTTCCCGTCCACATAAACCCTCGTGCCCTTGGCGACGACCCCCTTCTCTTCTATTCTCTTCGATATCTCCACGCCGGGCTTCCCGGTTTCCTTGGGCTCGACCGGCTTTTTAACCTGCTCCTCTTTCTGCTCCTCGATCAGCCTCTGCCTCTCTATCTCCTTTTTCCGCGCCATCGATAACGCCCGTTCTTCGAGCTTCAGGCGCTCCTTCGCGAGTTCGGCTATTTCCTTGTCGCTTGGCGTAGTCATTGAGGCTATAAGGTTCCGCTTTAAGGTGATGACGCCGGTCGGGACCTCGACCCTGACCGAATCCGCCGATTCCAATACGACCTTGCCTATCACGACTCCGCCCGCCGCCAAATTGACCTTAACCGGACGGGAGGCCTTTATCTCCTCGATTATCTTCAGCTGGTCCTCAAGGCGCTTCTTCTCTTTAGTGAACCTCTCAAGTTCCTTGTTCAATTCGACGGCGCCGGTCTGCGCCTTTAATAACTCGCTTTCCAGTTTTGCTATCTCTTCGGGTTTTGCTTCGGCTTCGGCCTTTGCGGCCTCCAGCTTTTTCTCCAGATCCGTCCTTTCTTCCTCAAAGCCCTTCAGCTTGGATTCCAGGGCGCTGCTGTTATCTTTTAGGTCCTCTAAGGCGTGGGACAGGCCGGTCCGCTCCTTTTCCACCAAAGCCAGTTTCTTCTCGGCCTCCCTGCGCAACGCTTCTTTCTTTGAGACCTCGAGGGAGGCGAAGGCTATCGCTATAGCCAAAACCGCGACCGCGGCGACGACCGCTTTCTGCCTGAACCACACAAACCTGGCAAAATTCACGATGCGCTTTCTGTCCCTGTCCGCTATCTGTTTGTATGAAATGCCTATAAGGAACTTATTGGGATGGTCTTCTTTTATCTTCTTGAGCCACGCGGCGTCCGCCTCGGCAGCGATGGGTTTCGCCGAAAACGGCACATTGATCTGTAGGCGCATCTTAGCGGTCTTGTCATTCAGCCTGCCCGCCAATTCATCCTTGAGGTTATTTATCTCAAGGCATATGCCCCCTTCGCTCACGTCCCGCGTGAAGGACTGATGGAATTCGGATAATACCTCTTTGCCGTCGGAACTTACTATCTCAAACTCGACCGGAAAAACGGTACTGAGCCTTATATACCGCCTGCGCTCCGCTCCGCTCTCTTGTCGCTTGTCCATGACCTGTTCTCCGGCGTTACAGGACCGTCTTCCTGTGCTTGCAGATCCCCCGTTCCGATGACTTGATAAATTCGACCATATATTTTGCTTCCGCGGTAAGGCCGCCCACCTTGGCGATCTCATCCAGCGCTTGAGAGACGTTTAATCCCGAACGGTATACCAGTTTATATATATCCCTTATCTGCGCCTTTGCCTTCTCGCTTATCTCCGACCTCTTCAGGCCCACGAGGTTCGGCGAGCAGACTTCCGAATCCCCCTCGATAAGCATATACGGCACCACATCCTTATTTACCCGCGCGAGCCCGCCTATCATCGCGAGCGTGCCTATCTTTACGAACTGGTGTATGGTCACGTTCCCGGAAATGAACGCTTTATCTTCCACGACGGCATGGCCCGCGACCAGGGCACCGTTACATATAACGACGCTGTCCCCTATCCGGCAATCGTGCGCGACGTGCGAAAAGCCCATAAAAAAATTATCATTGCCGATGACGGTGCTTGCGCCTTCCTTGAAGCCGCGGTGGACGCTTGAATACTCCCTGAACACGTTCCTGTCGCCGGCCTTCAAATAACTCTTCCCGCCCTTGAACTGCAGGTGCTGAGGGACATGCCCTAATACCGCGCCCATGTGGACCTCGCAATCCTTGCCGAGGGTCGTGCCGGAGCATAAGTAGGCATGGGCCATCACCTTCGTCCCCTTGCCTATCGTCACATCGTCCTCTATTATGG
>JAGUXU010000159.1 GCA_020061685.1 Candidatus Omnitrophota bacterium | reverse complement strand
CCGTTTAAGAACGCTTTGGTCGAAGACGAGTTTCCTTGAGAGGGCGCGCGCGATCGCCTCTAGCGTTATGTCATCTATCGTCGGGCCTAGGCCGCCGGTCGTTATCACGATATCCGAGCGTTCCAACCCCTGCCTTATCGCCTGTATGAGCCGCTGCGGATTATCCCCGACCGTGGAATGATAGTAGACGTCGATGCCGAGGGCGGCAAGCTGGCGTGAAAGCCACTGCTGGTTCGTGTTTAGTATCTGCCCGAGAAGTATCTCGGTCCCGATTGAGATTATTTCCGCTTTCATCTTAGGGGTTATTATAATTCGCCGCCGCTTAAGGTGTCAATTTATATTTATTGGCTATTGCTTTTACACTTCTCATAGTGTAATATATTGCATATATTTATGGAGGAAAAATGAGTAAAATATACAAGATCTTCGCTTTTTTGTTTTTTTCTGCAATTATCTTGCCCATGTGCGCAGCCGATACCGATTGGAAAGCTACCGCTTCTTCCTCAGAGGAAAATTATTCCGCTCAACTGGCGATAGACGGCGACCCCACAACCCGCTGGAGCAGCCAATTTCAGGATAACCAGTGGTGGATAGTGGATTTCGGAAAACCGATTGAAATTAAAAAGATCACCCTTTATTGGGAAGCCGCTTATGCGAAAGATTATAAAATACTCGCTTCGATAAATAATAAAGCATTGGAAGAGGTCTACAGGACCTCTAATGGCAAAGGCGGTACCGAGGTAATAAAGATAGCGCCTCTCAATGCGCGTTATGTGAAATTGGTCCTGAATAAGCGCGGCGCCGAATGGGGCAACTCGCTTTGGGAGGTCAAATTCAACGAACCTGATCCGATAAAGGCGAAAGCGACGGCTTCTTCCGGTGATGGTGATTATAGGGCCGATTTTGCCATCGACGGAAATATGCAGACCCGCTGGTCGAGCAATTTTGAGGACAACCAGTGGTGGCAGGCTGATTTTGAGACGCCGCAGAAGATATGCGGAGTGATATTTAAATGGGAGACCGCTTTTACCGAAAAATATAATATAGAGGTCCAGGATACCGCAGGCAAATGGAAGAAAGTATACGAGACCGAAGACGGCGACGGGAACACCGATATAATCTATTTCGAGCCGGTGGAAGCCAAGGCGCTTAAGATAAATTGCGTCCAGCGGGGGACGGGCTGGGGCAATTCCTTGTGGGAGGTCACCTTCCTTGACGGCAATAACCCGCCGTCCTTGACGGCGTCAAAAGACGGTACGCAGTTTGATATCAAGCTGCCGAACAGCATGTCGCTCGGCGGGATCATTCTAAGGTGGGGTGACCCCTATCCAAAAGCTTATTCGCTTGAGATCTCCCCTAACGGCAAAGACTGGAAGGAGGTCTTTAAGACCGACAAAGGAAACGGTAATCAGGACTGGATCTATTTTAGTTCCACTTTTGTGCGCCAGTTAAGGGTGAACTGCGCTAAGGTAACGGACGGAACGGGATTTGTCCTTAAAGGTTTTGAATTAAAGAGCGGGGAAGAGCAGACCATGCCGATCAAGACTTATCAGGCGATGGCCAAGGATTCGCCGCCCGGCTACTATCCGATGTGGTTAAGGCGTATCCAGGAGTTCTGGACCATCGTAGGCGTCCCCGGCGATAACGAAGAAGGCCTATTGACCGAGACAGGCACTTTCGAGCCGTGTAAAAACGGTTTCTCGGCTATGCCCTTTATCTATAGCGAAGGAAAGATCTACACAGCCGAGGATTGTAAAATCTCGCAAAGCCTCGTCGAGGATTACCTGCCTATACCTTCGGTCAAATGGGACCACGGCAATTGGACGCTTGAGATCACCGCGCTGGCCTTCGGCCAACCCGGCCAATCGATGAGCGCCCTTAGGTATACGTTTAAGAATCCGGGCAAAGAACCGTTTGCAGGGAAATTCGCTATCGCAGTAAGGCCCGTGCAGGTGAATCCGATCTGGCAGCACGGCGGTTTTAGCGCCATAAATTCGGCTGAATGCCTGCGGGCAGACGGCGTCTCGGAGATAAATATAAACGGCCAGAGAAAGATAGTCTCTTTGACAAGTCCCGCGAAGATGGCGGCGATCCCTCTGATCGACGGCGATGCCGTTGATTTTATCAAAAAAGGCGTCCTGCCCGATTCCCTGAGGAGCAACAGCGTCGAAGGGGGAATCTCGGTCGGGTTATTGTATGACCTGAATCTGCCCGCCGGAGAAAAGAAGGATGTTGTAGTCTTGTTTCCTTTCTATCCTTATACCCAGGTCCCGCAAGAGGCACTCTCCAACGCGGGTGCTTTCTTTGAGGAAGAGTCGAGCGCCTCGGCCAAGACATGGAGAGAATTGTTAAACCGCTTAACGATCGCTATCCCCGAAGAGCGCCTGATAAATGTGATGAAGAGCAATATAGCCTATATTTTTATCAACGAAGACTCACCCTGGATCAAACCGGGTTCGCGCAATTACAGCCATTCGTGGATGCGCGACGGGGCGCTTACGAGCGTGGCGCTCCTCAGGATGGGCATGGCGAAGGAGGTGCGCGACTGGGTGGATGCCGTGACATCCAAGGTCGGCGAGGACGGGTTTGTGCCCTTTATAATATTTGAAGGCGGCAATGCGGTAGGTTTTAACGCGAACGGGAGCGGCGAAGGAAACGAATACGACAGCCAGGGAGAATATGTTTTCGCGATACGTCAATATATTGACTATTCCGGAGACAAGCAATATCTCCAGAAGGTATACCCGAAGGTCGTGAAGGCGCTGCAGTTCGCGCAGCAGCTACGCCGGCAAACCATGACTCCGGAATTCCGGAACGACCCCAAGAAACAGCCCTATTACGGTATACTTCCGAAATCTAACAGCCACGAGGGATATTACCCGGCCATGACAAGCTACTGGGACGATTTCTTCGTCCTGCGCGGTTTCAAGGACGGCGTATACCTGGCTAACCTGATGGGCAGGAAAGACGACGCCGAATGGATGCAGAA
Source organism: Candidatus Omnitrophota bacterium (assembly GCA_020061685.1). GTDB lineage: Bacteria > Omnitrophota > Gorgyraeia > Pluralincolimonadales > Pluralincolimonadaceae > JAGUXU01. The sequence goes on along the minus strand of JAGUXU010000159.1, from coordinate 2,155 downwards.
GGAAGTGGAGGATTTCCGTAAATGCATTTATGACTCAATAAGGAAAGTCGCCGCGCGCGACAAGATAAATTATATAGCGGGATGCGTCGAGAAGGGCGATTTTGACCCGACATCGACCGCCATCGCCATCGTCGCAGGCGGGGAGCTGGATTATATGCCCAAGGACCTCCTGAAGAACACCTTTGACAGGTATTTCGAGGATTTCAGCAAGGGCATGGTGCCGGGACAGGAGAGGACATTTACTCCTTATGAAGTCCGTTCGGCAAACGCCTATGTAAGGATGGGCCAGCGCGACCGCGGCCTTACCATGCTGCGCTATTTTACGAAGGATTCGGTGCGCCCGTACGGATGGAACCATATGGCTGAGGTCGTTCACGCGAATCCGCGCACGCCGTCATATATCGGCGATATGCCTCATACGTGGGTCGGCTCGGGCTATATAGACGCTGTCAGGACCGTGTTCGTCTATGAGAATGACGACAGATTGGTGCTGGGCGCAGGATTAGACCCGGCGTGGTTTGATAAAGGGGTTACGATAAAAGACTTGCCGACGATCTACGGCAAGATAAATTATTCCTTCAAGAAAGAGGGGGACGTCATAAAGTTCTCAGCCGACGGGAAAGCGCACCCCCCTGCCGGCTTTGTCATCCCGCTGCCCGAGGCCTTAAAGGCCTACAAGGCCGAAGGAGAGGGCCAGGCCATCCGGTCGCAAGACGGCAATATCACTTTCTCCAAATTGCCGGTTATGATCAGGCTTACTCAGTGAAAAACAGCGTTTACGGCGCTTATTTTTCTTTACAAAAACCCCTAAAAATCATATAATAAACCCATACTTTTAGGCACTTCCCCAAAGATTTTTGAAAGAAAATCCCTCAGGGCTTCGTCTATTACGGCGAAGCCATTTTAACCAAAGGAGGGTTAACGATATGGTAAAGAAAGAGGAGAAGGAATTGAAAAAAGAAGAGAAAGAAGAGAACAAGGAAAAAGCGGCAAGTGACCGCGTAAAAGCGCTTGAGTTGGCACTTGCGCATATCGAGAAGCAGTTCGGGAAGGGCTCGATAATGAAGCTGGGGGCGGAAACGCACGTTCCGATAGAGTCCATACCGACAGGGTCGCTTGCGCTCGATATGGCGATAGGCGTGGGCGGCGTGCCGAGAGGCCGTGTCATCGAGATCTACGGGCCGGAATCATCCGGCAAGACGACACTTTCGTTAAGCATAATCTCGGAAGCGCAAAAGAAAGGCGGGGTCGCGGCTTTCATAGACGCGGAACACGCTTTCGATTCCACTTACGCGAAGAGATTGGGTGTGAACTTAGACGACCTTTTGATATCGCAACCTGATTCAGGCGAGCAGGCGCTGGATATCTGCGAGGCGCTCGTCAAATCGAGTGCGGTAGACGTGGTCGTTATCGACTCTGTCGCGGCGCTTGTGCCGCGCGCGGAGATAGAAGGCGAGATGGGCCAGTCGCATATGGGGCTTCAGGCAAGGCTGATGTCCCAGGCCTTAAGAAAGCTGACCTCATCCATCAGCAAATCGAAGACATCCGTGATCTTCATAAACCAGATACGCGAGAAGATAGGCATCATGTTCGGCAATCCCGAGACCACGCCCGGCGGGCGAGCGCTTAAATTCTATGCTTCGGTCAGGCTCGATATAAGGCGCATAGAGAATATAAAGGCCGGAGACGTCGTCGTCGGAAGCCATGTAAGGGTGAAGGTCATAAAGAATAAGGTCGCAGCGCCGTTCCGTCAGGCGGAATTCGACATAATCTACAACGAAGGCATCTCAAAGACAGGCGATGTAATAGATTTAGGGCAGACTTTGGGCTTGGTCCAGAAGACAGGGGCTTGGCTGACTTACAACGACGTCAAGATCGGCCAGGGCAAGGAGAATGCCCGGACATTCCTGAAGGAAAACCCTAAAGTATTACATGAGCTGGAAAAAAAGATAAGGGAAAAGATAGTAGCATAAATATACGGAGGTGAAGTAAAGATGTTCAAATTTTGGAGAGTGGTTCTTGTCTTGAGTATCTCGGCCGCGGTGTGCGGCCAGATCCCTTCCGCTCAGGCGGAGAACGGGGTAAATTACGCTAAGCAGCTTGAGAGCGTATTCACGCAGGTAGCGGATAGGATAGGCCCCGCGGTAGTCTCTAT
>JAGUXU010000200.1 GCA_020061685.1 Candidatus Omnitrophota bacterium | reverse complement strand
GGCGAACAAGAAGATATTCGATTAGGCCATATGTTCCCGACCAAAAAGACATTATTTTTCATAGTGCTGCTCCTGGCCATAGGGATACGCCTGGCCTATCTGGACAAGGGAATAAACTCTGACGAAGGGCACCTGCTTACTCTGGCTAGGCTGGATTTAAACCAGTTGATCCCGGTCCTGCAGACCAAAGACGTCTATCCGCCGGTTTCTGCTTTTCTTCTGCATTTTTGGATGAGGATAAGCGACTCCGAGGCCTGGATAAGGCTATATTTTGTTTCTTTCGGTGTTTTATTGTGTCTTTTAATTTTTTTAATAGACAGGAACCTCAAGGAGGAAGAATTCCCTTTATTTTCATTTTTTATCGCTTCTTTCTCGCCTCTTCTGGTATGGTCCTCGCAGTTTATTCGAAGTTACATAGAAGCCGCCTTTTGGGCGACGGCAAGTGTATATTTTCTTTTTAAAATTATTAAAGGGAACGACAGGAAACCGGCGTATTGGGCAGGTTATATTTTGACCGCAGCCATTTCGCTGTATACCTTTTATTTTAATATCTTCGTCATTTTAGCCCAGAACATGGTCATGTTCATTTACTACTTTAAGGATACGAGGCGAATGTTAAAGAAATGGATACTTGCGCAGGCGGCATTGCTCTTATTATTTATACCCGGTATTTTTTTGGCGGTATCGCAGTTTCACAATGCGGATGCCATCAATCCGTATAATATAGGCAAAAGCTTTAAATTTTTAAATTTTCATATAGGATTATACGGAAAGGCCTTCTTGAGTTTAATAGGGACGGATCCGTCTTTTACATTTTCGGCCGCAATGAAGGATTTACCGGGGCTGCTGAATATCCTATTTCTTGTCATCCTGCCCGCAGGTATTTCTGTGTTTTTCTTGGTCTATATAATAAGAATGATTAAAAATACATTGCCAGGTCCCGGAGCCAGGTCTTTCTTTATTTTATTGGGTTTTTTCTACATGCTTTTTTACATGCTCGCCGTAGAATTAGCGAATTTCCCGGTTTTAACCAAATATTTTCTTGTTCCGCATGTATTATTTATCCTTGTCCTTTCCGGCATTATGTCAGGGCTTAAGAAGCGGGCAAGCAAGGTTTTATTGTTGCTTATCTTTTTGGTGATTTATACATCGAGGTTACCTGCCGCATTGGAACCGGAATTCGATTCAAAAAAGGCCTACCGCTATATTGTCTCACAGATCGGCCCGGCTGATTGCCTGGTTATGGTGAGAAATACGAATTATTATTTAAATTCCGATAAATGCGTGATACTGAAAGATGTGTTGATCCGGGATGTCGATTCCGGCGATTATATAGCTTTTACCAAAGAAGGGACAAGCATTTTGGGGCAGCTCAAAGATAAATATAGCATTATCTGGTTTTACAAGACGAGCACCAACGATGAGATATTTGGCGGAAATAGGCTGGTTCAGGATTGGTTTATTGATAACGGTTTTTATCCAGAAACGGTGAAGAAATTTAAACGGATCGAAATAGTTAAGTACCAAAGGAAAATAATGCGATGACAAAAAAAATCCTTGTTACGGGCGTTGCCGGTTTTATCGGATCCAATATCGCTTCCCGTCTCGTAGAGATGGGTTACGAAGTTTTTGGAGTCGATAATTTATCAAACGGTTTTGAGCGTAATATCGAAACACTGAGAGGCAATAAGAATTTCACCTTCCTTAAGGCCGATATAAGAGACGCAGAGATATTGTCAGGAAATTTTAGTAAACTGGATTATATATTGCACCTGGCGGCATACAAGATCCCCCGCTATTCAGACTCGTTAGATACGCTTATGATCAATACTCACGGCACGGAGAATATCTTGGAATTAGCACGGAAAATTGAAGCGAAGGTGGTTTTTAGCTCTACTTCTGACATTTACGGGAAAAACCCGTCTTTGCCTTTTAAGGAAGATAGCAATATTGTGCTGGGGCAAACTAACGTCAGGCGCTGGGCATATGCGGTTTCCAAAATATTCGATGAACATCTCTGCTTTGCGTATCACGAGAGATACAATCTGCCGGTCTCTATCGTTCGTTACTTCGGGGGATATGGGCCGCATCAAAATTTGACATGGTGGGGCGGCCCTCAATCGGTGTTTATCGACTGCGCTTTGAGTAATAATGAAATGCCCATACACGGCGACGGGCTGCAGACAAGGACATTCACTTACGTAGATGATATGGTTTCCGGGACGATCAAGATCATGGAAAGCGAAAGATCGGCCGGAGAAGTGTTTAATATCGGCGCAAAGAGAGAGATCGCCATAATCGATTTAGCGCGTATGATCTGGAAGATGATCAGGCCTAAAGAGGAACCAAAGATAAAAAAGATCCCTTATAAAGATATATCGGGTAAATATGAAGATGTCATGCGCAGGGTTCCGGATGTAAGCAAGGCGGAAGAGATGCTTGGTTTTAACGCTGAGATCCAGCTTGAAGAGGGACTGCCAAAGACTATTCAATGGCAGAGAGATATCCTAAAAAGGGCAAAGTGAATATTTTCATTATCAGCATAGATGAACCGTTGTATGTGCCTTTGTTTTTTCGGCAGATCGCGGATAAATTTTCAGACAGGATCTGCGGAATGACGGTATTATCTCCGTTTAGCAATAAAAGAGTGAGTAAGGGGATATCCGATACCTTCTTCGGTCTTATCAAGACCCGCCTTCGGTATTACGGGTTATCGGATTTTATCAAGTATTGTTGTTTGTATTTATTTTATAAGATAAAAAGGGATTCGCTTAAAATATTGGCAAGAAATCATAGGATTAAAATGATACCTTGTCCAAAAAATGACGTGAATGACGAAGCATATATCGATTCATTGAAGCGGCTGGATATCGACATAATGATTTGTTTGATCCCGCAAATTGCGAAAGAGGGCTTTTTAAAAACCGCTAAGCTAGGCTGCCTGAATACTCACTGCTCTTTGTTGCCTGAATATAAAGGCAGGGAACCGTTATTTTGGGCCATGTTAAATCAAGATAAAAAGGTCGGCGTTACGATCCATCTCATGGATAAAGATATAGATTCCGGGCCGATCGTAAAACAGGGATTAATCGACGTAGATCCCGCAGATACCCTTCATTTGCTTTACCGGAAGGCTACGAAATTAGGCGGCAGGTTGATGACAGAAGTAATTACGGATATCGAGAAGAACGGCTTAAAATTCATTGAAAATAAGACCGGGGGGTCTTCGTATTGTCCCTGGCCTTCCTTGAAAGATGTAGCCGAATTTAGAAAACGCGGCAAAAGGTTTATTTAGATGAAAAAACTTATTAGTATATTCTCTTCGGCAAAAGACAGTCGTTCTCTGTTCGGGCTGGAGACTATACTAGATATTGAAAAGATATCCTATAGTTCGTCCTTAAATAAGGATGATGTCGGGGAACAGAAAGGCTTCCTGGTTGATCTATTTTTAAATCATGGTGGCCTGGATCTCAAGGAGGGGAAACCGACGGTCTTGATCGGTAACTGTACGGGCTGCAAAGCGCCGGAATATTTTGATATAAGAGTGACCTCAAGAGCCCGTAAGCAATTTATCGATATAAAGATAACGGATGATTTATTTCCCACCAGATTAAAAGAGATATTAAATGACTGCTTGCCCGATAAGACCGTAAGGATGCCCATGGCCAACGTCGAGATTATTGACGAAAAAAATAGCGATGGAAGGAAATATGAAGTTTTGGCATATTTTTCCGATACAAATACACCGGCTATTATCAAGAGAAAGAATGTCGTCTGGTGCCTGTTCGATATTTGTGAAGTGTTTTATTTTCTGATCACCGAGAGCTATATTAATGGCGATAAGCCCGAGAAGCACGACCTCATGTCTTTTTCGTTCTTGCACAAACTTTATTATTATGCTCCGGATTTTTTAAGAAAGAGGATCCAGAAATTCCTTTTCAATAGATTGCTCGCTAAGGTAGAAAAGGAGCGCCTGAACAACTTTCGCACCGGTTTCCCCATAGATTGCGCCGGGTGGATTATAATCGAGATAATAAAAGCTCTGGTCCTGCATGCCGGAGCGCCCCTGATAACCATAAAGAAGTTTCCTTCGCGCTATAACTCATGCATTTTATTTACTCATGATATCGAACCGACAACGTATGCTTACAAAAAGGGGATATTCAAGCTGCTGGATGAAATCAAAAGGCACGGCATTAAATCGTCTATAGGTTTGGTTGCCGTTTGGAGCAAGATCTATCCGGGGTTTGTAAATATAGGCACAAACAATGAAAATATAGAATTTCATTGTCAAGGGCTCTACCATATGGGTAAGACCCTCGGATTGTCATTAGAGCAGCTGAGGCATAGGGTAAGTTTAGCAAAAGAGATACTAGAGAAATTGTTGAAACGGGAGATTTTTGGTTACAGGAGCCCGAGGCTCAATAGGTCGCAAGATCTGATCAAGGCGATAGAGCAGGCAGGTTATAGATACTCTTCAATCTCTGTCGACACGGACAGGGAAAATACCCATTTTTTCGGCGGAGGCGTATCGATCAATCTACCTTTTAGGCCGCCTCTTATAGATGACGGTAAGATCAGAAGAGCGAATTTTATAGAATTCCCCGTTACTGCACCGGATTGCATAACCCCGATATTCATGGGATTGGCCGAACGGGAGCTATTCGATATTTACGTAAAGAAGATGGCCTTTGTGCATGATACGGAGGGTTTTTTTATCAGCTTGATACATGCTGGCGTCTTTAACGAGGCGGATTCCCGATTAAGGCATAGATTATTGCAATTTGTCGTTGATACCGTTAAAACTAAAGAAGATATATGGAAAGCAGGTTTTGAGCAGGCATATGAGTGGTGGAATGCCCGCGAAGGATTAAGCGTAAACATCGCCGGAGAAAAAATCCGTGTCATTAATAATAATAACCATATCGTCTCAGATATCGGCATTGAGATTAAGACTCTGTCCGGCAAGCACAGCTTAAAAGTGGCTTCTTTGGCCCCGAATAGTTACGTGGACATAGATTGCCCCCAAACCATAATATGTATGATATAGTTCTAGTTTATCCGCCCGTTTCCATTACGGGCGGTTATAAAAAAATAGCTACCGGTCACGAGGTGCCGCCGCAACCCTTGATCTATCTTGGCAGCATTTTGCGTCAAAATAACTATAAGTGTAAACTTATTGACGCAAATGCCCTCGGGCTGAACGTAGAAGAGACAGTCGAGCAAATTCTTTCATGTTCTCCTAAATTTGTCGGAGTTACCTCTCCGACGATGCTTATATCAACTACCGGTGCAATACTGGGAAAGATAAAAGAAACCTGCCCTGAAACGGTGACTATAGTAGGCGGCCCGCATATAACTGCGGTTCCGGAAGATACCATGAGTCTATATCCGCATATAGATATCGGAGTTTTAAGGGAAGGCGAGATAACGATCATAGAGCTATTGAAGGCCCTCGAGAATAAAGCGGGTCTTGATTCCGTGGCGGGCATAATATATAGGGAGAACGGCAGGTTGGTAAGGACCGCCCCAAGGCCGTATATAGAAGACCTGGATACCCTTCCTTTCCCGGCATGGGATATGCTCCCGGATTTGCTAAAACATTATCAGCAATCCGCAGCAAGGATCGGCAGGCTGCCTAATATTTCTATAATATCTTCCCGCGGGTGCCCCTTCCAGTGCATATTTTGCGCAAGGACTGTTTTTGGAAATACAACGAGGACGCATAGCGCCGATTATCTTATGAGGATGGTCAAATATCTGATAAAAGAATACAAGATCAAAAGCATAAGTTTTGAAGATGAAAATTTTGTTATTTACAGGAATAGGTTGGTTGAATTTTGCAATCGCCTTATTGAGGAAAAACTAGATCTGACCTGGGATTGCGCTTCTAAT
>JAGUXU010000015.1 GCA_020061685.1 Candidatus Omnitrophota bacterium | reverse complement strand
GCTTAATGAGCCAGAAGCGCTTTTTTATCTCACTGTCTTTAATCACGTTTTTAATCCTCGGTGCCGAGCCCTCTTTTTCGCATGCCGCCGTTCTCTTTGACCCCGGTTCGGAAGAGATAGTCGATTATGAGAAATACGGCGAGTTCAGGGATCCCGGCACGGAGAATTATAAATATGAGATCAAGGACAAGGTGGGGTTGGCAAGGGCTGTCGGCGAAGGAATATATCCCAGCAGCACCATATACAGAGACCCCGGTTATGTAGAGGCGCAGAAAGCCGGCAGATTAAAGGGGAACCAGTGGGATTTCGTCAACAGCGAAGATCAGATGCTCGCCTTTTATAAATGGGCCACGACAAACGAAGAGCCCGGAGTTAAATTATACTACTCCGCCGTCGCCCTCGCGAAGGCAGGACAGGTCCCTCACGCTATAAAGGCTTATTACGCGGTTTTAGTGAATTTTCCGCGTTCCATAGGATGGACATACTGGCACACGCCATTATACATCTCTAAGATGGCCCTGAACGACATAGAATACCTTATCAGGACCAATCCCGGGTTGGGGATAAAGCTCCTTGACGCCAAGATCACAATAGAAGATTCCTTTGATGACAACATCGCAAACGACAGGTTTATCATAAACCCCGGAAGATTGATAAAGGTCAAGCCGGAAGAGGCGGCCGATAAAAAATCAGACCTCTCCGGGTTAAAAGTCGTAAAGACTGTCGGCGGCAAGCACGTCAGGCTCGTGAAATACGAGAACGGCCATTGGCAATTGCTGGTCGACGGCAAGCCGTACGTAATAAAAGCGGTGGCGTATAGCCCGAACAAGATAGGATTGACGCCGGATAACGGGACATTAAACGTCCAGACCGACTGGATGACGGCGGACTTTAATAATAACGGCAAGCCCGACGGCCCGTACGACGCCTTTGTGGATAAGAACGGGAATAACAGGCAGGATGAAGACGAGCCCGCTCTCGGCGATTTTCAGTTGATGAAAGAGATGGGCGCCAATACCATACGCCTCTACCACCATTCGACAAATAGAGCGCTCCTCAAAGACGGATACGAGAAGTACGGTTTTATGTACCTGATGGGCGATTTCCTCGGGATGTATGCGACGGCCTCCGGCGCGGACTGGTATACCGGCACGGATTATGCGAATCCCGACCAGCAGAAGAAGATGATGGAAAGCGTAAGGCAGATGGTCATGGACTATAAAGACGAGCCGTATATCCTGATGTGGGTCTTGGGGAACGAGAACAACTACGGATTTCCCGGCACGCCGGGTATCGAGCCGGGCATGGGCTGCAGGGCAAAGCTTCAGCCCGAGGCCTATTATAGATTCGTAAATGAAGTCGCCAGGATGATGAGATCCCTCGACCCCGGACATCCGGTCGCTATATGTAACGGCGAGATAAATTATCTGAATTATTTTGCCAAATACGCCCCTGAGGTCGATGTCTTCGGGACGAATTCCTACCGCGGGCCGCATGGTTTCGGAAGGAGCCTGTGGGAGGATGTCAAGGACGTAGCCGACAGGCCGGTCCTGATAACGGAATACGGATGTCCCTCGTATCTGGCGGCAGACCCCGGGAAGGCCGAGCGATTGCAGGCGGAATACCATGAGGGGAACTGGAAAGATATAGAGTACAATCTGGCCGGCTCCGGGATGGGCAACGCTTTGGGCGGGGTCTGTTTTGAGTGGATCGATGAATGGTGGAAGGCAGGGCCTCCGCCGCAATTAGACCCCGCTAAGCAGGAGTTCGAGGGATGGGATTTTAAGGCGAAGAAGAAGATCCCCGGAAATTTCCGCGGGCCGTTCCCTGACGGATGGCTGCACGAGGAATATCTGGGGGTAACCAGTCAGGGAGACGGTTCAAACAGTCCGTTCTTGAGGCAGATCAAAAGGTCTTATCTCTGGTATAAAGAGAATTGGACAAGATAGGGAAGGGGGTGTTGTGCATAGGAAAGAAGATAAGAGGTCATGATCGATCAAGGGTAAAGATAAAAAGAGGAGGTTAAGAAATGAAGAAGTTAATAGCTGTCGCAGTTGCTTTGTGTGTCTTTGCCGGCGTCGCAAACGTCTTGTACGCCGAGTTTAAGAGGTTCAACATCTATACCGAGAAGACCGCGCGGGACAATCATTACATAGCTTCCGGCTGGATGGGCGATTACGGGGACCTGAAATTGGACCCGGCCTGTAAAGACGCTCCGCATTCAGGCGCCAGTTGCATAAAGGTCACCTATACCGGAGAGCAGAAACAAGGCGCGGGGTGGGCAGGCATATTCTGGCAGAATCCCGCGAATAACTGGGGTACAAAGCCGGGCGGTTACGATCTAAGCGGCGCCTCCAAACTCGTCTTCTGGGCAAGAGGAGAAAAAGGCGGCGAGACACTCTCAGAGGTCAAGATCGGCGGCATAACCGGCGAGTATTCCGATTCGGACTCGGCCTCTATAGGGCCGGTAACACTGACGAAGGAGTGGAAGGAGTATAAAATAGACCTGAAAGGAAAAGACCTCTCGTATATCTCGGGCGGGTTCTGCTGGTCGGGGAGCGCGGCGGATAATCCGGAAGGGTTCACGATCTATTTCGACGATATCTATTACGAATAAGATGGAGAAAAAATCCAATAAGAGGGCTCTTTTTGTAATTTTGCTGCTTGTCCTGTTGCCGGCCCTGTTTATCGGCGGCTGTCTTTTGATAAAGGGTGCCTTTGCGCCGAAGATAGATAAGGTCTCGGTCAACAAATTGCCAAACGGGCATTTTCAGCTTCTGGTCGGAAAAGAGCCCTATCTAATAAAAGGCGTCTGTTATCAGCCGATTGCCGTAGGACAGGATTACGCTTATGATTTCTGGGGCGATGCGGCAAAGCCGTGGCTGGTAGACGGTAAGCTTATGAGGGAGATGGGCATCAATACCGTGCGTTTTTATCAGCCCGGCAGGGATCCGCAGGAGGTAAAACGGCTGATAGGGGACCTCTACAAGGAATTTAATATACGCACGATAATGGGGCACACCCTCGGCGTATATGATTTCCCGCCGCCGAACTATGCCGATGAGGATTATTGCCTCCAGATGAAAGAACAGGTATTGGGCATGGTAAGTGACTATAAGGACGAGCCAGGTATACTCCTGTGGCTTTTAGGCAACGAGAATAATTATAGTCTTGACGAAGAGACGTCCAGGGTATATTATTCTTTTATAAACGACCTCGCCAAAGAGATACATAAATTGGACCCGAATCATCCCGTGGTGATGGGAAATGGGGAAACGTTTTACCTAGAGATAGCCAGAGAGGCGGCGCCGGAGGTAGATATCTTAGGAGGCATCTTTTACCGCGGCATAAGTTTCGGGAACGCGTGGCAGCAGATCCAGGACAAATTCGGAAAGCCGGTCGTCCTGATAGAATTCGGTTGCGACAGATATAACGCCCTCACGAAGAAAGAGGACGAGGATATGCAGGCGAAATTCCTGGAGTCGCAGTGGAAAGAGATCATCCGCAATAGTTACGGCATGACCGGTAAAGGTATCGCTCTCGGAGGGTGTATCTTTGAGTGGACGGACGAATGGTGGAAGCACGATTCCGCGAACCCGGCGAGCTGGTTCGTACAGGACGAGGAAGCGGGATGGTCTAACGGGGCGTATTATTTCGATATCGAGGTGGAGGGGCATCTAAACATGAACGAGGAATGGTACGGGATCGTCGGATTAAGCCCCGAGAAAGAGAGCGGCATAAATAAGAGGGTGCCCAAGAAGGCGTATTATGTCTTAAAGGCCCTTTGGTCAAAGAGCCCTCAGGAGATCGTCCAATCGCAGAGGGGAATAAAGATCAATCAGTGAACGAGGTAAAATACAGGCTCGCCGGTTCGGGCGAGTTTATCATAGAGAATTTCAATAAGGCGAAAGCCTTCTCAAGTTTTTTTCCGGGGATAGCCGGTCTTGACGGCATACCTCTGTGGGCTTTCTATGTCAACAGGGGGCAATGCGTAAGCAGTTTCGGGACAAGAGACAAAGACGGCGCTATCCTTGAATTCCTTCCGGCAAACCAAGCCTATGCCCTTACCCCTCTCAAGGGATTCCGGACATTCCTAAAGGTCAATAAAGGCGGCAGGCCCATATTCCATGAGCCCTTCAGGGATGCGGACAGCGAGACTGCCAGGCACGCCTCAACCAGGATGGTAATAAGGTCTTCCAATCTTGAGATAGAGGAGATAAACCGGCACCTGGGTATCGCCGTAAATGTTCTGTATATGACGATACCCAATGAACCCTTCGCGGCGCTGGCCAGGAGGGTCTCGATAACAAACATCTCAAAGAAAAAGATCGGCATTGAGATCGTAGACGGCCTTTCTCAGGTGATCTCGTTCGGTATCAGCGAAGATTGCCATAAACTCATGAGCCGCACCATAGAGGCATGGGTAAAGGTCTCTAATCTGGAGAATAAAGCCCCTTTCTACGCCCTGAAGGTCAAACCCAACGACACGCCGGAACTGGAATATGTGGAAAGCGGTAATTTTTATCTTGCCTGCGAAATAGGAAAAAGAGCCGGTAAGATATTAAAGCCCATCGTTGACCCGGATATAGTGTTCGGGACCGACGGCGACATCTCTTATCCGAGGGTCTTTGCGGAGAGCAAAGTTTTTGCCCCGGACGGATATCAGAAGACCGAATGCAGGACGCCCTCGGCTTTTGCGCATGCCAAGTTCGACCTCGCCCCCGGTGAGGAGAAGGGGGTAGTCTCCATAATAGGAAATATCAGGGATGTCAGGATGCTAAAGCCGGTCGTCTCAAAGATAAAAGACAGGGACTATTTCGGGAAGAAGTTTTCCGAGAATGAGGATATCATAAAAGGGCTTCAGGACACCGTCTTCACAAAGAGCTGCAGCAGCGAGTTCGACCACTACTGCCGCCAGGCATTTTTGGACAATCTGCTGAGAGGCGGTTTCCCGGTCACCATAGATACCCCTTCGGGGCCGTTTGTATTTTACGCCTACGCGCGAAAGCACGGCGACCTCGAGAGGGACTACAATTCTTTTTTACTTCAGCCGTCATACTATTCTCAGGGAAACGGCGCATACCGCGACATAAATCAGAACAGGAGAAACGACGTCCTCTTTAATCCCGACCTCAAATACGATAATATATCGACTTTTATAAACGCCATACAGCCGGACGGATTTAATCCCCACCTGATCGAAGGGATAAACCTTTCGCTGAAGAGCGGCAGCCCGATAGATGCCGTAAAGAAGGTAAGAGAATTTTTAAAGGGCCCGTTTACGCCCGGCAGCCTTATGTCCTTCCTGGAAAAGGAAAAGATCATGCCCAAGAGGGCCGCCGGAGAATTCCTGAAGGACGTATTGGCCGTCAGCATAAAGTCAGACCTCGTAATGCCGGGCGAAGGATACTGGATAGACCATTGGACCTACAACTTGGACCTTCTCGAGAATTACCTTATGTGTTATCCGGAAGACCTAAGGTCCCTGCTTTTTGAGAAGAAAGACTTTACTTTTTACGATACATATCTCCGCGTAAATCCGCGGGACGGGAAATATGTCTATGCGGACGGTAAGATACGCCAGTTCGGCGCGGTATACGAGGACGAGGACAAGAAACGGGCCATAGAAGGAAGGCGTTCCCAGCCTTACCGGGTCAGGGTAAACAACGGCAAGGGGGAAATCTACAGGACCTCGCTTTTTGTAAAACTCGCCTGCGTCCTGGCCAACAAAATAGCATCTTTAGACCCGTTCGGTATAGGGATAGAGATGGAGGCGGGCAAGCCCGGTTGGTGCGATTCCCTCAACAATCTGCCGGGCATATTCGGCTCATCCGTAGCCGAGACATTTGAATTAAAGAGATT
>JAGUXU010000116.1 GCA_020061685.1 Candidatus Omnitrophota bacterium | reverse complement strand
TTGCTGGCGTAGCTCAGTTGGTAGAGCGGCGGTTTTGTAAACCGCGGGTCGGGGGTTCAAATCCCTTCGCCAGCTCCAAATTTCGCCCGCTTTTAATATCAGCGAAATTTGTCCCGAGGAGCGGAGCGCCGAGGGGCATTTTAAAATTTGGGCAGGTACCAAAGTGGTCAAATGGGCCAGACTGTAAATCTGGTGGCTATGCCTTCGAAGGTTCGAACCCTTCCCTGCCCACCATGAATTCGCTGGTATTTTAAGGCTAGCGAATTCAAATCGAGGCCAGCGGCCGAGATTTCAAGCATATTGCTGCTGTGGTACCCGAGCGAGTTGCGGGCGTAGTTCAATGGTAGAACGGCAGCCTTCCAAGCTGTTCACGGGAGTTCGATTCTCCTCGCCCGCTCCAAATTTCGCCCGCTTTTAATACCGACGAAATTTGTCCCGAGGAGCGAAGCGACGAGGGGCAGGCCGGGCGACGTTCGATTCTCCTCAAAACGAACACGATTTTGGGCTTGACTTATCTTCTTCGAGATAATATTATGTAGTGACAAAGCGGTCACAAGTAGGTGGTTAAAATACGTCAAATCTATAAAACAACCATCATGCGCGGGGTTGTTTTTTGTGTTAGAAAACGAGAGAGAAATGACACTAAATAAAGTATTCTTTTTTCTCCTTATAGTAACGGTCATTACATTTATGTCAATAGGCTTTCCAGAATACCATATATTGTGGGAAGTGCTTATGGGCATCACATATTTGGCGTTCTGTATAGTTATTTGTAAAGATGCGAGACTATATGCGTTTATAAAAAATAGGGTATTGCGCTTTCTGCTTAAACGGCAAGGCGTGGTATTGGGCAAGAATGTAAGATTTAAGGAATTTCCGCATATCGAGATGAGAAAAGGCGGCAGCCTCATTATCGGCGATGACTGTACTTTTGGTTATGGGATGTCGTTTAATATCAGAGGTTCGGTAAGATTGGGCAAGAGAGTGGTGATAAACAACTGGACGACAATAAGCGCCACGAAAGAGATCATCATAGATGATGATGTCCTTATCGGCTCCTGCGTTTACATAGTCGATACCATACATAATACATCTTTCCACGAACTGCCGATCAAGGAGATTGACAAGAGATACGGCTGGAGGACATCGCCGATTCATATCGGAAAGAACAGTTGGATAGCCACTAATGTGGTGCTCTTAAAAAGTATCGGCGAGGGTGCCGTAATAGGTGCCAACTCGCTGGTTGTCCAGGAAGTCCCTGATTACCATCTGGTATCCTGCGATCCGGCAAGGATAATAGGCAAGCGGATATGAATGAGAGATTAAAGAAGGTCTTCAGGGAAGTTTTAAGAGCGCCCGTAGGTGATGATAATTCCGCCTTCAATACGCCAGGGTGGGATTCCCTTGCTCACGTCAGCCTTATTGCCGCCTTGGAGCGCGAGTTCTCTATAAAGTTGAATTTCGAGGAATCTTCCAGCATGCTTTCCGTGAAGGCTATAGAAGAAATCCTGAACAAAAAGACCATAAAATGCCTCGTCTTGGACTTGGACGGCATATTATGGGAGGGGATAATCGGCGAAGAAGGGGCAGTCTTGACTGAAAAGTCGTTGGAATTTCAGAGAAGAGTCCTTGAGCTTCACGACAGCGGAACCATACTGGCTGTCAATAGCAAGAACAATGAAGATGACGCAATGGAGATGTTTAATAATCCACGGATGATACTAAAGAAAGAACATTTCGCATCGATTAAAACTAACTGGGACGACAAGGCGACTAACATGAGACAGATAGCCAAGGAATTGAACATAGGCTTAGAGAGCATGGCGTTCATTGACGATAATCCCGTTGAGAGGGAATTGATCCGGCAACAGCTGCCCGAAGTCCAGATACTTAAAGATATAGATGACTTTAAACCCGTAATTCTTTCCGAAGAGGATAAGAAGCGGGGGGAATTTTATCAGGCAAGAATATTAGTCGACAAATTGGAAAAGGCATCTCCGAACCTTGAGGATTTTTATCGTTCCCTTAAAATGAGGGCCGTCATTAAAGAGGCGGATGAAAGCGTTATACCGAGGTTAGCCCAGATGTGCCAAAAGACCAACCAGTTTAATCTTACCACCAGGCGTTATACCGAGAATGATATAGCGCAATTTATAAAATCAAATGATCATCGTATTTATTATCTGAGGCTGATAGATAAGTTCATCGATAACGGCATAGTGTCAATGGTAATAATTTTAACGAAGGAATGCTGGGAGATAGACACATTTCTGATGAGTTGCAGGATTATGAACAGGACCGTGGAGACCGCCTTTTTATCTCATATCGTATCCGAGGCGAGAAAAGACAATATCAAATTCCTGCTCGGCAAGTACATACCTACAGAGAAGAATAAGCCGGTCCGGCATCTCTATCAGGAACACGGGTTTGGGTTATTGAAGGGAAATTATACACTTGAATTGAGCAAAACGGACATAAAGTGTCCAGATTGGATCGAGATAAAATGAAAATAATAAGTTTTTTCAGGTTCTTGAACGCAGCAAGACAGCCCAAGTATTTAAAACTCATGCTTAACCAGTATAACAAGGATAAGGTCCCGGTTTATAAGTTTAAAAAAATAAGTATCGCATCTATCCTGCCCGGTTTAAGCGAAACAATAGACTACTGCCAGTTCGGCGACGGGTCGTCTTATCCGATCGATATCGCCCTGTATAAGGGGCTTATCAAAAGGTATAATAAAAAACGGTTTCTTGAGATAGGGACATTTAAAGGCGGTGTCGCAGAGAATCTCGGACAAATATGTAAAGGCGTGAGCATAGATTGCAAGGAATGGGAGAATAGGACAATAAACAATAATGTGGAATACCTGATGTTGAACTCGAAAGATATATCCGATAAACTGGGTAAATTTGATTTTATATTTATAGACGGAAACCATACTTTTGAGTATGTAAAAAACGACACAGAAAAGGCATTCCAGTTATTAGAGAAGGACGGTATAATAGTTTGGCACGATTATCTTAAGCGGGGACTTATAAAAGAGGTAAATCCACCGGTCTCCGCGGGGATTATGTTGGGTTGCCCTCCGGATAAACAAAAATATCTCTATTGCGTTCCCGAGACATTATGCGCCGTCTATATCGAAAGAGAATTCAAGGAGGCAAAGAGCCGGGTTACCTGCGAACTTAAAGTGGAAAATGAATAGGCAAGTTTTTTGTTAAGTAAAGCCTCCAAGTCAATAGGCGACATAAGGGCTCCTTACAGATTTTTCTTGACAAACTAATTTTTTTTGCTATACTTTATGTCTACGTCTTAAAACGTAGTTAATTAAGAAATTCCACTATTTTGTTCGGTAAAACATAGAAAATTACCGGGGGTGGACTTTTTTTACTTTTTTGTTTTGTGCTTGACGCAGTCGAAGATTAAAATTTCAGCAGTGCTACGAAGGTAATCCTTCGTGCTGCTGTAGCTCAGTTGGTAGAGCACGTCCTTGGTAAGGACGGGGTCATCGGTTCGATCCCGATCAGCAGCTCCAGAGAAAAAGA